>CAIOZF010000209.1 GCA_903862645.1 uncultured Gammaproteobacteria bacterium | reverse complement strand
TATTAAAAAAAATATAGAAAATATTGAAATAGCAGAATTTAATATAAGTGATAAAGAAAATAAGATAAGCTATAAAGTAGAAAAAGATTTGGTAATGAGAAGTATAGAAGATAGAAAAGAGATGGAAATAGTTTTTCAAGTTCATCATCCTCGAATGCCGTCACCCGATCAGCCATGGCAAGAACTGCGGTACTGCTCATGGCCTGTTCGTTGTATGAAGTTGGACTGCGCGGATCAAGTAGCAGAGTTACGGCGGTTACAAAGGGCAAACTGTATTGCGCAGCCATAACTGATTTAGGACGATATTCCATGTGCCCGTTCAGCAGCGCTTTTGGTCCATAGACCTCTATCGCTTCAATCTGGTCAACCGGAAATTCACTGTCAAATCGACATTCATTGAGGGTGTCGACAAGTGTCGCGAAATGTAGACAACAGGCATTTAACTTGATGCTCACATCCTCGATCATGAATACCCGACCCAATTCATGAGCAATGCTTTCGCTATCAGTATGGCCTGCAAATGCTTTGAGGAATCCTCGTTGACCGTCAATTGCGCCAGAGGGGCCAGAAAATCCGTCAGCAGCAAGCAAGGCGGCAAGCAAGCCGTGATCGGCGGGTAACCCTGCGTGAAGACGTTTCACCATGGTGCCCTCAGTTTCGAGAGAAAATTGCATCACACCTGAGGCCATGGATGCAGCCAAGCCGAAAGAGGCTTTTATTCCGTTTTTATCGAGCTTAAGTAATTTTGCCGCCGCTGCCGCCGAACCAAATACGCCACTTGTTGAGGTTGGATGAAAAGCAGCGTTAATCAGAGATTGTCCTGCGGCGCGGCCAATTCGCCCCATCGCCTCAGCCCCCAAAATGTAAGCGGTTAAAAAATCTTTACCAGAAGCATGACGTGCCTCAGCAAGAGCAAGAGCGGCTGGGAAGATGACCGCACTCATATGGCTCAAGGAAGGAATATGCGTGTCGTCTAATTCGATTGCATGCGCCAATGTCGCATTGGCTAGCGCTGCATTTCGTGCGCCAACTCGCCCATGTCCATAAATCGTACTTTCAGGTGGACCTCCGTCAGCCAGTGCGCGTGAGCAAATCATCTTCGACCAAGGAAGGTGAATTCCACAATAAGCCACCCCAAGATGATCAATCAGCAGTTCTTTGGCACGCATGAAAAGGTGAGGCGAAAGATCATCTTCTGAAGTTTCAGCAAGAAACTGAACAAGTTGATCTGTTGGTGCTTGCCGCGAAACACTTGGCTCAGACTCGTTTTTAATCATGTTTGGTACACAAAAGCTGTTTAATTGCCTTGAACATCAAGGCATAGATCTATGAGAGAGGATTGCGCTTAAGCATTGAGCACGTGGCGCCAAAGTACGTATATTCTTAATCGGCTTTAGCGCCAGAAAGTTCGACGATCTTTGTCCAACGCGTTATATCTTGAATAATCAATTTTCCAAATTCTTCTGATGTGCTTCTGTATGGCTCAAACCCCATGTTTATCATTTTTTCCCTAACGTCGGGCATTTTTAGCAAGCGTTCAATGGCTGAATTAATTCTTTGTGCTACGAGAGGAGGGGTGCCCGCAGATGCAAATAAGCCGTACCAAACAGTTGCTTCATAACCAGGTAGTTCGGCCGCCTCAGCTATTGTTTGGAGGTCAGGGGCAAGCTCAGATCGCGCGGCACTGGTGACCCCAAGTGGTAAAAGTCTTCCACTTCGAATATGTGGCAAAGCGGTAGGCAGACTGCTAGTGAGAACTTGCACTTGGCCGCCAAGGGCAGCTGTTGTCGAAGGCCCTCCTCCACTGTAGGGTACATGCAGTAGTTTTATTCCCGCCATTGTTGCAAATAGCTCAGCCGCCAAATGTTGCGCTGATCCACTTCCAGGTGATGAATAAGAAATTGTTCCTGGCCGAGTTTTCGCTAAAGCAATGAACTCTTTTGGGGTTTTTACGCCAATACTTGGATGAACGGTGAGAGCGTTAGGGGCAACGGCAACTAGGCTGATTGGCGTAAAGTCCCGAACGGGATCGTAAGGTAAATTTTTATGGAGAATTGAATTGATTACATGCGAGTTCGGTGTCATTAGAAGCGTGTAACCGTCTCCAGTGGCTTTCCCAACAAATCCAGCTGCAATATTCCCTG
>CAIOZF010000208.1 GCA_903862645.1 uncultured Gammaproteobacteria bacterium | reverse complement strand
TCGAAAGGGTTTGAGCACGTATGGTCCGTGTGGGATACATCCAGGCAAGACCTGCCACGATGACGGCCATCAGCGCCACGGTCATGCTTCGCACATTGGTGGCCACCAGAACCAGAACTGCGATGCCAGGAATGGTCATCACCACGTCTGCAATCGTTCGGATAACTGTGTCTGTCCAGCCGCGGAAATACCCAGCCAAGAGCCCCAGAGTCGTGCCCAGTCCAAGGCCCATCACGCCTGCGAAAAAACCGATCTTGAGCGTCTGTGGGGTGGCCAATACGAGCGTGGCCAAAATGTCACGCCCCTGTACATCTGTACCCAGCAAGTATTGCGCACTAGGTCGCTGCCGCGGCATTGCCGCACCGATCTGAGCCAAATCCACATTGACGACGAAGGGGCCAAGCAGCGCGAACAGCGCGATCAATACCAGCAGCCCAACGCCGGCTGTCAGCAGGGGTTCTTTGCCCAACAGTCGCAGGATGCGCAGCAATCGTGTCGGCGCGTGACTCATGATGGTTTGGTCGACTTGATGCGTGGGTCAATCAGCGGGTAGACCAAGTCCAGCACCAGCATGGTGAAGGCGATGGACACGGACAGCAGCAGCACAATGCCTTGAATGACGAAATAGTCTTTGGCATGAATGGCCTGGTACAGCCGATAACCTATACCGGGGTAGGCAAAGATTACCTCGACCAGGATAGCTCCGGAAACAATGTGGCTCAAAGTCAGTGCCAGGTGCGTGAGCTGCGGCAGCATGGCGTTGCGTAAGCCGTAGGTGAAGAAAATGCGCCGCGCCGACAATCCTTTGGCCTCAGCCAACATGATGTAGTCCTCGCCTCGAATGCTGATCACCATGCCGCGCATGGCAATGGCCCAACTGCCGATGGAAGCCAGAATGATCGACAGCGCCGGCAGCACGGCGTGGTGCGCCATCTGTACAACGGTCGCCCAGTTCCATGCCGGCATGAAGCCGAAAGAATAACCACCGGCTACCGGTAGCACTGGATAGGTCAGGGCAAAGACGAACATCAGCACAATGCCTAAGATGAAGTAAGGCACGGCTGACAGCAGGATGATTGGAACGCCCACGACCTTTACCCAAGGTTTGCAGCCAGGCCACGCCAGTACGCCGCCTAGTAGGGTGCCTATGGCGAAACTGATGAGTGTGGATGCTCCCAGCAAAGCGAGCGTCCATGGCAGGCCCGCAAGAATGACGTCAGACACCCGTTCAGGGTAGTTGACCAGCGAAAAGCCAAAGTCACCCCTCATGACATCGGCCAGGTAGTTCAGGTATTGACGCCACAACGGTTTGTCCAGGCCGAACCGTTCGCGGTACGACTGAACCATGGCTTGGATGTCGCCAATATTGCCGCCAGAGCTTGCCGATAGTTGGCTCAGCTGCTGCTCAATAGGGTCACCGGGCATAGCCCGGGGTATCAGAAAATTGATGGTGATCGCCAGAAATGCGACCAGCAAAGTCATCCCAAGGCGTTTTGAAAAATGCGCCAACACTGCCTTATCCCTTTAAACACACATGGCAGTGATGTCTTCGAGCGTCAGTCCCATTCCGAACCCAGGCGAGTCATCTGGTCGGACGATGCCATTTTTGGGGGTTTGCATATTGGGCGTCAGCCGAATCTCACTGAACGGGACGCCAGGGGCAGAGGCGACAAAGTATTCCCCATAGGGGCTGTTTGGGATAGCCATGCCGAAGTGTTGGCCATAGGGCGTATTCACACCGGCATGCGGGATCACGGATATCCCGGCGCCTTCAGCAATGTGTGCGATCTTGAGACATCCGGTCAGGCCGCCAGCCCAGCCGATGTCGGGTTGGAAGATGTCGGCGCTCCGCTGCGCTGCTGCATTTGCAAACGGCCCGAGCGTGTACCAGTGTTCGCCGGTTGCCAAACCCGCCGTGGGCAGCCGACGCCGCAGCTCGGCCTGTCCGTCGAGGTCGTCGGGCATCAGGCAATCCTCCATCCAGCGTAGCTTGTAGGCGCGAAGACGCGCGGCAAGGCGAACTGTGTAGTCGACGTCCAACGCCATCCAGCAGTCGAGCATCAGTTCAACAGAGTCGCCAATGAGCTTTCGTCTGCCCGCGACGAATTCTTCATTCATAGCCAAGCCACGTAGGCCGTCTGCTGGGCCGTAGGGACAGGCGAGCTTGGTGGCTTTAAAGCCTTGCTCAATATGCCAGTCTGTGTCGTTGCCAGTGGCATAGCACTCGATATGCTCACGCGCCGGTCCGCCGATGAGTTCATAGACCGGCCGCTTGAGCAACTTGCCCTTCAGGTCCCACAGGGCCAGATCGACTGCACTCATCGCATAGGATGCCAGCCCGCCCCCATAGGGCGAGGTAATACGCAGCATCATGTCCCACATTTTCT
>CAIOZF010000207.1 GCA_903862645.1 uncultured Gammaproteobacteria bacterium | reverse complement strand
ATGACATCATTCACTGCGTTGAGTTGAATCACACGTCGCAATGCGGAGCTCATGTAGATGTAGCGGGATTCCAGATTCTTGATTGCAAACAGCGCTCCGGGAAGTCGCTGCAGCGCATCCAGAATCTGTCGAAAATCTCCCACTCGAGACAGGAATTCAGCGGGAATGTCAGGCTTTGGCATAGGTAAGCTGGCTCTGTGTGCTTCAACTGAAACTGGATGATAGGATATTACTATATTCGGTCAGGATCGTCATAGCTGGGCGGCTCTGGAAAGATCACAATGGTTTCTGAAGAAAGTTGATCGTAGACTCAAGGAACTCCATGCGTCATGCGCCACATGTTCGAGCCGTTGAAACGACTGGCAACTCTTTGCACCCTTCTGATTGTGCTTGGCGGGCGCGCCGCAGGTGAGTCACCGGAAGTGCTGGTGCTGATGCACGAGCAGGGGCGCATTGAGCGGTACGATCTCGCGAGCGGAGAACATCGAGGCACGTTGCTCAGTGGGCTTCCGCCGGCGAACGTGTTGCTGCTGGATGCAGACGAACGGCTGTTGATTTCCACCGGCTTGCCGGGAGGCACGGGGACGGTGTTGCGGTTTGATCCACGCGGGGCGGGGCGCATGGAGACGCTTATCGACATCCCGGAGGGTTACGGAGGACGCCTGTTTCGCGCGACCGGGATGACATGGCAGGGCCAGGATTTACTGGTGGCCAGTCAGGGCGACGGCAAAGTGAAACGATATTCCTATCCCGCTGGTGAGTGGCAGTCGGATATAGCGTTAGCCTCACCGGGCGGCATGACACAAGTCGCCATGAACGACGGGCGGCTGTTTATCACGGACTTTGTGGCTCAGGCGGTAAGGCGAGGTTCAGAGCAACTCGATGGCTCGATGAGCGAAGTCTGGGCGCAGCATGCCGGGCAGTCACCGTGGGGTCTGGTGTTTGACGACAAAGGCCATGCGTTTTGGAGCACGTCGGGGAATCGTATCCTGCGTTCGGATGGCACTGAGACCGCCGAGTGGGCGGGCGCGGCGGGAGGACTGAACACACCAGTTGGTCTGGGGCTGGGACCGGATGGGCTGCTCTATGCGGCAAATTTGCATGGCGCAGTCACAATCTGGAACACGCAAGTGCCGCAAGTCGGTCCGCCGCTTCGCGAAATCGCTGGGCCGGAGGTCAAGACGCCGATCAGCTTTGCGTTCACGAAAGGGGCATTGGCGGAACAGGAGTACGTGTACGTTGCGCCGGTGGATTCACAAGTGGCGACCGCCGAGAAGCTGGCGTTCTTTGAATTGAAGATTCGCCCGCTGCTTCATGCGCGGTGTGTGGAATGTCATGGAGCGGAGGCTCAGGAAGGAGGGCTGCGGCTCGACTCGCGGCACGGTTGGGAGCAAGGGGGCGAGTCGGGGACGGCTCTCGCGCCGGGCAAGCCAGAGACCAGCTTGTTGATCAAGGCGGTGCAGTATACCGACAAAGATTTGCAAATGCCTCCTGAGAAGTCACTGCCGGCTGATGAGATCGCGCTGCTGTTTGAGTGGGTGCGGCAAGGGGCGATTGACCCCCGTCTGAATGCAGGGGCGGCCACTCAGCCGGAGACCGATGACTGGGCAGCCGAGTTTCAGAAACGTCTCGACT
>CAIOZF010000206.1 GCA_903862645.1 uncultured Gammaproteobacteria bacterium | reverse complement strand
CGTTCCCCGCAAACGGGTTGGGGATCATATGCTATGCGAGGCTTGTTTTGATAAGCCCCGTGGAGGAATGGTTTCGGCCGAAGGGAAAAAGATGTCTAGTTTAAAGCGAGTGGCCCACGATAGCGGAGATCAATTCCGTATCTTCCACTGCCCCATGTGTGGTAGCGGTCAAGTAACTGCTCGTTCCGATGGCGGAGTAGATTGCGCTTTCTGTGGAGTTAGTTTCATCGTTCGTGTTCAACCCACTTTCCCGGCCTATCCCCAGACCGTTGATGGTATCCCCATTGAAGTTCCCAACGTACCCCCAGCCCAAACGACCAACGGTACTCCCGCAGATGGAGTCGATCCACTTGCTGCTCAGCAACCGCTGAACCCAGAAGAATTGCCGGACGAAGAAGAAGAAGTCGAAGAAGAAGAATTGCCTTTCAAGAAATCTTACAAGACGACAACCGGCTCATGGGTTGGTGAGGCAGATTACTTGCGTCACTTGGCTATTGAGTACGGTGGTCGTTCGACTAGGGTTCTTCGCCGTGTAAAGGCTTCACGCAACGCCGGTTGGGATTGCGACAATCCTGCTCACAATGCCTTGCAGGGCCAAGAGTGCCCCAAGTGTGTTGCAGATGCCCTGAATGAAAAAGACAACAACGATTACGACTCCTGGCGCGAATCGCGTCAAGGTTGGTAATAGGTTTGGTATATTTAGATGTCAACCGATGTGTGCGTGGGATCTAAGTTCCATTCGCCTACCCCGATGATTGTTCGGCCATATCGGTTGGATTCTTCTGTCGCGACCTCTATCTATGGAATAGCCGCAGAAGCCCTCATAAGGGGTCCAGGACTTTACATTACACTATGTGGGGTCTGTTCAGATAACTTGACGGAATACGTTAAAATGATGTATCAAAATGATGGTAAGCCCGATTGGGAAAATCGCCGGATTTTTGGTAATATGATTCGCAGTCTGGGCCACAAGGCTTGGGATCTTTACACTAATAATCAGGAGTTGTAGTGGCTGACGATAAAAGCAATCCGTATCAGGATTCTTTGATGGACGCGCTAGGTTCTTTTAGGCGCAAGAACGGTTCCGAGGATAACCCCGAGGTCGCAGAGATGCGTAAGAACCGTGCAGTAAATCGTCGTACCGCCTCTGCTACTTCTGGTGCTGGACGTGGTGGATCACAACTTTCATTCGCCACAGGCCGACCTCGTGACCCGCTATTTTACTGGAAACAGAACAACCTACCTTACGAGGTGGAAAAGCACGAAGAACTTAAGAAGGTCCGGGCCTTCTGTCGTTTGCTTTACATGACCCACCCCATTGTCGCATCTTGTGTTGACATCTATTCCAAGTACCCATTGCTTGGTTCCGAATTGGTTTGTAAGGACGAACAACTTACTGACTTTTACACCAACCTTTTCTTCTCCCCTGACGGTTTAAACTATGACAAACACCTTCGAGACATGGGCCGTGAGTATTGGACCGTTGGTGAAGCCATGTCATTGGGTTCATTCAACGAAGCCCTTGGTGTTTGGGAAGACGATGAACTTCTTAACCCAGACGACGTAGAAGTTGAACGTAGTCCTTTCTCTCGCGACCCTCACCTTTACATCAAGTTGCCTCAGTCTCTTCGTGAGATTATCACCAAGCGTTCGCCTTCATATGAGTATGAACGTCTTGCTAACAGTTACCCAGAATTGCTTCAGTACGCCAGCGATGGTGCATTGATGCCCGTGAGTAATATTCTCCTTAAGCAAGTTAAGTTTGAGGCAGACACGTTCAACAAGCGTGGTGTGCCGATCTTGATGCGTGCCCTTCGTGCCGTCATGCAAGAAGAAATGCTTAACGCTGCCCAGGATGCTATCGCAGACCGACTCTACACCCCGCTTATTCTAGCCAAGTTGGGTGCGAGTGCGGGAGACCTCGGAACTACTGTTCCTTGGATCCCCACCGACGACGACTTGGGTAACTTCGAAGAAGCACTTGACCAAGCACTTGCCGCGGACTTCCGCGTTCTGGTTCACCACTTCGGTATTACAATGGAATCGGTGTTTGGACGAGAGAACATGCCCGACATGAGCATGGACTTTGATCGACTCGAGGGACGTATCCTTCAGTCATTCGGCTTGAGTCAGACTATGTTGTCTGGTGCATCCGCCGGTGAAACATATGCTGCCGATGCTTTGAACCGCGACCTTGTTAGCCAGTTGCTCACATCTTATCAGCAGTTGATTGCTAACCACTACCGCAGTCGTGCATTGATTGTCGCTGAAGCCCAAGAGCACTTTGATTATGATGTTCGTAATGGCCGTCGTTACGTCAAGATGGAAGAGGTTCTTGAGGTTGACGAAGAAAGT
>CAIOZF010000205.1 GCA_903862645.1 uncultured Gammaproteobacteria bacterium | reverse complement strand
CAGAGCGGACTAGAGTTCCAGAACCTAGAACCGAATGACCGACTGACACTGAGTAGCCTTCTCTGGCAGCAGATGCAGATCCATCCTGATCAGGTCTCCTAGCAGAGCGAATTACATCGCTCCCCTCTTCCGGCCCTTTGTGAACCCATTAAAGACCAGCCTAGGCTCAGCACCGAGCATTTCTGTCGCCAATCACCCTGATGGGACTTCATTCACCAAACCATAGAGACGTATCAATCAATTGAATTTAAAAGAGTTTATCTTTATCAGAAAATCTATTTTGAATTTATTAATGTTTTCTCCTCAACTTTTTGCTGACTCTGTCCGATAACTAGTCTGACAGCGTTTTATGCTTCCATGGATTGAGAGGCATGAACCAACGTTAACGGCAAAGATGCCGATGTTTCCATACGAAGCTAAAGGAGAATCAAAATGGCACAAGCAATTAACACAAACCTACCTTCATTGAATGCTCAGCGTAATCTGGATCACTCGCAGGCTAGTCTGACGACCTCATTACAACGTCTTTCCTCTGGACTCAGAATCAACAGTGCCAAGGACGATGCTGCTGGCCTCTCAATCTCAGAACGGATGGGCTCCCAAATCCGCGGATTAAATCAAGCCGCCCGTAATGCCAATGATGCGATCTCGCTCGCACAAACAACCGAAGGAAACCTGTCAGAAATCAGTAACGTGCTACAACGTATCCGTGAAATTGCGGTACAGTCTGCCAACGATACCAATACCACGGCTGACCGTACCTCGCTGCAAAATGAAGTGACCTCACTCACTCAAGAGATTGACCGTATCGCAGCCTCAGCTCAATTCAATGGCTCAAACCTGCTCGATGGCTCATTCACATCTAAGACCTTCCAAGTCGGGGCGAATGCTGGCCAATCCATCTCTGTAGCGATATCAGGTGCTAGAAATCAAGATCTTGGGCTCACAGGCTCGGCCACGATTACAGGAGCTGTAACAAGTACTAGCGCCAAAACTGCCGGCACGAATATCTCTGGCATTACCATTGCCGCTGCTGCTGATGATGGCGTGTCATGGGTAGGCTCCAGCCAATCCGGCGCGACCTCTACGCTAGCGATGGCCAATGCTATTAATTTAAGCTCCGGCACCACTGGTGTGAGTGCTAAAGCAACTACCAGTGTGACTTCAACTGCCATTACTGGTCATGCCAAAGCTATCGTTGCCGGTGAGCTTGTCATCAATGGTACCGATATCGGCGCTATTGCAACCACGGCAAGTGCTGAAAATCGGAATTCACAGATGATCATCGCGATCAATGCCAAGTCAGCAAGCACCGGAGTTGTTGCAACAGGAGTCACTGCGGACACCTACAAACTGACTGCAGCAGATGGTCGCAACATTAACTTCACCTCTAACGTCACTGGAACCACTATCGGCCACTCAGTAGCTGCCGATGTTGCGGTCATTACCGGCATCTCCATTAGTTCGTCCGCCGCCGTAACCAACTACGGCCAGCTTACCCTGACCGCCGGCAAGGATATCACCACCACAGGAACTTGGGATGGCATAGGAGCAGCAACGTACAAGAAGACAGGGTCATCCACTATCGATGTCAGTAGCCAGATCCTCTCCAGTTCGGCAATCGCCCAAATTGATACCGCCATCGATACTATAAACACGCAACGAGCCGGCCTAGGAACAGTTCAGTCTCGCTT
>CAIOZF010000204.1 GCA_903862645.1 uncultured Gammaproteobacteria bacterium | reverse complement strand
CCATAAGGGCATATTGCGGGGTAAAATATGTCTGCCATTTACCGTCTGCCTCTTCGCCTTCGGGCGCAGGTCTAAACATGCTGCCGTCAAAAGGTACGTCCCAAAATAAAATGGGCACAGTCCAGCCCTTACCCCCGTAGCAGGTGCTGTAGTAGAATGTCGCGGCTTTGTTATCCGGATGGCTGTCGATGAATATAAGCGTGGGTGTCGTTGTCCCTTCCGTGTTTATAGCATCAAACGCTAACACAATTACCTCGAACGGCGGGCGCAAAAAACCTTCCGGAAATACATCTACCCTTTCTATTTCCTCGACTGACATCTGCATCGCAAAGTGATCAACCACAAAATAGACTGCACGTTCACGTACCCGGCTAAGATACCCCTTCGTGCTTTCTTGGTCTCTCCCAGACAACTTGCGTAAGCCGCGATTGGATTGATCCAAATATTCAGACAGGTAGGTCTGGCGTCCTTTCTGCATCAGGCTTCTCCCCCTATGATAGTAGCCTTGAGCTTCTTCACTAGCTCACGCACCATGTCCCAGTTTGTTTCGTCCACAACCACAGCCACGCCGTTGTTGCGCCGGATAGCTTCAATCTCTCTAATCTGTAGGGCGGTCGGCTTGTTGCCGTTTGCTTTGCACTCAATGCCAAGGAATAGTCCGTTAACGCACGCCACGATGTCAGGCACGCCGCTACGTCCAAAGCCATTGGCAGGGGGCATGAAGTAATAGACGCCCTCGCTTTCAAGGACAGTTTTTACCTTGGCTTTTACAGCCTTCTCGGGGGTTGCCATCAGTTTGCTCCTTATCCAGTGAGGCTATGTCCTCACCTATACAATGTCAAGCCCTTTCCGTCACCTCGGCGCATACTTCGTCGCGGATGTCCGCCAGTCGCTCGGCCAAGGCAATAGCAAGCTCTCTCCAGTCTACGTCTTTGCCGTAGTGGGTTAGCTGCTCTAGCTCGGATGTGGATAGCATCCGGTAGTAGTCGCGGTCTTTATTTAGTGGTGTCATTGTTCTTGCTCCTTCTGATACTCCGCTAAGATAGCCTCCCCTTCTTCGCGTGACTTAGCCTTTAAAAGTTTCTCAACCAGCGCTGTAAGATCAAAATTCCTTGGCTTCCAAGAATCTAGATACAGGCCTAAATAAGACTTCAATTAACCGCTTTTCACCAACCTTGACTTCCGCGGCGCCAGCCAGTCCGATGCTTAGCGGTATGCTTTTGCCGTCCCGTTTTCTCACGGATTCCTCCTCAATCGCAATAGTGATCGCATAGGAGCCCTCCTCGCCTTTTAATTCGCTTGGGATCGTAGAAATACGCTTGATCTTTCCAGCTGCAATACCGTACTCTTGGAAAGGATACGCGAAATATTTTAATTTGACGTCCTGCAGACGCCGAAGCTGTCCAATGGCATCGTTGCGGATCAGCCCCCGCGCCTCGAGTGGAGAACCTTCCGGGATTACCATCACTAATGGCGCCCCTGTGCTAACAAGCTGCTCCTCCGAAACCAGCAGGCGCGTTACTTGTCCGCTTGCCTTGCTCCTGTATTGGGCAACACTATTGTCATAGGTAACCCCCTCGACAAGGTTTTGCGAGTCTCGCATTTTAGTATTGATGTCGGCAATTTCTTCTTCCGCTATAGAAATTGATTTTTGAATCCTCTGCCGCGTTTTTATGTTGCCGTATTTGTTCAATTCAACTTTAGCGGTATTCAGAGAAACCTTGATTGTGAAGATATCGGAATTGGTATCGTCAACCGACTTTTCACTTTCGTTGAGCCGTTGCTGTGCATCCTCATACTCCGGCAGCGTGATATCACGCGCTGCGAAAAGAGTCTTTTTGCGCTCAAATTGTTTTTTTGCCAAATCAAACTGGTCTTTTCTTCGAACTAAAGCACGCTTAGCAGAACTCAGCTGCTCTTCAATTTGCTCTATCTTGCTTGACAGGATTATCGTCTGCGTCTCGCTGGAATTCATATTGTCTTCAAAGTCCAAACGCAGCTGAGCCAACCTCGATTCTGCGAGTGTCTTTTGTTGCGTCAGAAATTCGAGTTCGGGGCTGCTCGTCGCTCGGGTTCTTTCTTGTATATCCACCAAAGTAGCGCCTGCAGCCACAATGTCCCCTTCTTTTACATATATTTGGCTAACAAGGCCCCCACCAACCGCGACCGAGAGCGAACCCTCTCTTTCAAGGCGAAATACGGTTTCAACTAATTCGTCTTTTGTTCCCCAAAACGAGTACAGCAGGGCAACCAGAACGACGATAGAAACAACATGTATTGGACCCCGAATAATGTAGCCTGGCGGCGTGTAGAGCAGTCTTGCCGCCTTGATCGGATGCCTTACCGTTTCGACCAGCACGCGCTCGACATGTACTGCTTTAGATGCAGGTTTACGATCCATGGCACACTCGATTAATCCTGCTGAGACTGAAAAAATTAAAGGGTGTCAAAAACATACAAAATCTCATTGAAATAGCTAGTCAAGAACTCTTGGTTTTTTCTTATTTTTTAAGAAAAAACATCATCGCTGTTGCACTAATACACAGACCAATACGGCTTATGCACTTCTTCACATTCCTCAGTAACGGCAACAGGTCACTTTCCAGATGATTCTTCGCTGAAACTCATTCGCTGTAACTGATACTTCGAAGTCTTCAACGAGAATCCGCGGCTTACCACAGCCGCCAAACACGCTTGTTGCCTCGTTTGGAGGTAGTCCTGCAACTCAAAAAAGGGTTGACTCACTGACGAACCGTATCGCTATACCCCAATAATAAAGCATTTAAATTAATATTAACAGTTCTACTATTTTTTGTGGTTGAAGGCTTTGGCGAAAGAGGATAACCCCTGTTCATTGCGCATCAATTCTCCCGGAAAGTTTTATTTCTGCAAAATTCTTCATTAATTAAGGAAAAAAGTCACAAATTGTGGTGTTTTTTTTCGCATATCAGTTTCTTTTTGTCATTTTTTGTATTATTGTTCTACCAACACTCTACACCAGTTTTTGGCCATGAGTGGTGCACCCCCTGCCAAACAATGCAGGGATACTAAATCACGAACGACTAGGAGAATCAAATGGGAATCGGATCAGGCATTAGCTCAAGCGGCAAATCGGGTGGTGATGGCGGCTTCGCAAGCGCAGGCGGCGGCAACAATGCAACCGCCGGCGGCGGCAGCATGATGGGCGGCATGGGTGTTGGCGCTGGCGCCGGCGCTTTTGGCGGCGGTAATAATGCTAGCGCGGGCGCCATGGGTTCGATGTCAGCCACTGGCGGCAGCGCTGCTGGCGCCTCAGCTGGCACCAGCGGTGGCAGCGCTTCAGACAACACCTCGATCGGCTCGATCAACATCAAAGGGTAATTTCCTTAGATG
>CAIOZF010000203.1 GCA_903862645.1 uncultured Gammaproteobacteria bacterium | reverse complement strand
GGCCCCTCAGGCTCGAAGCCGTACTTGGCGGTCAACGTGGTCCAGCTCTCCTCCAGCAGCGGTTCCATGTAGGGCCACAACACATCGGAGTCACGCTCGCTCATGCGCACCTTGAAGTGCTCAGTGTCATGAGTGACATACTCTTCCAGCGTGTCGAACATCTTCAGCATGTTGGACGTCATGACATTGAAAGGGTCATTTTCGAATGCCAGTTCCAGATGCTGCCGGCCCTCGTCTTCCTCGCCCAGACGGATCAGGTTGCCACCCAGCACGGTATACGCCTGCCAGTAATTCGGATTCGCCTCCAGTGCCTGACGGGCGAACGCGACTGATTCGGTGAAACGGTAATTGTTGCCGAAGGTGTCGGCAATATCACTGTAGAAACGGGCGTTGTTCGGACTGAAGGCGGCAACCCGCGCCTCCAGCTCATCGAACTCAGCTTGACGTTCAAAGAGTGCCGCTTGCGCGGCCAGCAGACTCAGCGCCTTGAGGGACTCCGAATTCACCGCGAGAGCTTCCTCCAGATAGGTGACCCCTTCTTCGCGGCGATTGTTCATCAACAGCAGCATGCCCATGGTCTCCAGGGCTGCTACATCGCGGGAATTCACGTTCAGCGCAAACTCCAGCGAACGCTCGCCTCCGCTGATCTTGGCCTGACCAATCAACGCCGGAGCGTAGCGGCGATTGATCTCCAGGGCGGCGTTGTAGGATTTCTCGGCATCCTCGACATTGTATTTTTCCATGAACAGGTCGCCCCACAGTACCTGGGCCTCGAGGTTCTCGGGATCGATGCGTGTCGCTTCGCTGAACAGGCTGTTGGCGTCGTGGAAACGGTCGAGCAGCCAGCTGGCCACGGCAACCTGGGCAATCTCGCCGGCGTCGAACACCAGCCCTGTGTCATAGCGGGCGATGGCGGCATTGAGGGGGACGATCGCCTCATCGCGACGACCGACAAACTGCAGTACGCTGCCGTACTGCACCAGCGTACGTACCGGAGGAGTCGCGTTGCCCTCCAAGACTTCGGCCAGCACGCGTATCGCATCGACAGACTTGCCGGTAGCACGCAGCAGCTCTGCGAGCTGGGTGCTCAGGACTGCCGACGCAGCATAGTCATCAATCTCGTCTTCCAGTAGTTCTATTGCCGCCTCGTATTGGCCGGTACCGGCATAGGCCTGACTCGCGCCAAGCACCCCGGCCTCCTTGTCGATACCATCGGCACGCAGGAACAGGTCAACCGCTGCGGCATAAGCGCCGGACTTCATCAGCTCTTGCGCGCGCTCCAACGGCGGCGCCTCCACCACAATGGATTGGTCTTGATCAAGACCAGGTTGCGCGTACGCGGGCAGGCTGCCGAGTCCGACGCAAGCCAATGCTACTGCCAGCGACAGGGCCGCCAGCGGGCGCCGCACACATGGGCAGGCAGGTAAATGGCTGTGCAATGCGAGGTTATGGAAGTTCATTGTACCGTCCTGTTTTTCTAGCCAGTTCAACAAGCAGGGTTTCCAGCCTGTCCCAGTATTCTGCTTCGAGATAATTCGCCTTCTGCCCGCGCAGCAGGAACACGGAGCGTTCCAGATCCTGCATTTCGGCGAACAGTTGCTGTGCCTCAGGGGAGGACTTTTGCTGCCCTGCGCTGGGAACATCCACATAGGCGATCTCTGCAAGACCGCCATCACCAGCGCCAGAGGCTGGCTCCAGACTGAAGACGGCATCACCATTGTCATCCAGCACCGCCCGTTCGGTCGGCAGGCGCCCCTGATCACGGTACCAGCCGAGCACGCTCTGGCTGGCATAGGTGTAAGCCTCCAGCACCGAGACGCGGCCGTTCTTGTCGCGATCCCCCTGGCGATTGTCCAAGGCATCGATCAGATAGGCGGTGAACATCGGATCGTAGCGTTCCGCTGCCGAACGCGTGGCTGAGAGGATCACCCGACCCGGCGCTGACAACGCTGCAGAAAACTCATAGCTCGCACTGGTGGTATTGATAACCACGAGGTCCTGCTCGTTGAAGGCGTCGAGTAAACGCGCAAACTCGCGACCGGTCACGTCCGGCCCGACGATGTTGAACTTGGAGTCCTCTTCGATGCCGGTATCCGAGCGCGAACCATGACCGATCATGATCACCATCACCTGATCACCAGCGTTTGTCTGTTCACTCAAAGTGGTCAGCGCGGATTCGATGTCCTCGCGTCGTGAGCTGCCGTCGATGCGAAAATTCGGCTCTGCGCCCTCGGTGGTAAACGCCGTCCCGTCATCGCTCAGGAGAGTAATAGTGTCCGCGCTGTAGCCATAATCGCGCGAAAGCAAATCGTGCAGGGCCATCGACCACTGCCGAAAGCGTGCCTGTATCTCGTCAGAAGCCGCCGCACCGGTGATGATCACGGCATACTTGCTCGCGCCGGGAATATTGCGGAAGTAAACGTCTTCATTGGTGTCAATCGTCAGTGGCGCGGGAGCAGCGGCGTCCGCAGGCTGCGCAAACAACGGCGCGGCCATGCTTAGCATCCCGGCGACGATCAGCGCCGCAACGATTCCTTTCGGACTCACGACCCTGTTCTGGAATAATGATTTCATCATGACAACCCCTTGAGACGACGCGCCATCCAGTCGGCACACAACATCAGAATCAGCAGCGCCAGCAGCAGGGGCGAATCCCACAGGTCTTCCTGCACCTCACGCGAATAGGCATTCGGGGTATAGGTGATGTCCGTGGCCAGTTGCCCGCTCTGCTCCAGGTTGTAGTATCTGCCGCCGCTGGCCGCCGCGATGCGTTCCAACAATCCGGTGTCGCGCCCTGCTGCCGAAAACTCACGCAAAGACGGTGTCACTACGAAGGCAGTATTCTTCTCGGTATCGCTGCGATCGGCTTCGCCAGCGGCACTGGCCACATCCACCAGGACGCTGAAGACACCCTGGTTCTGCACTTCGAAACTCGCCCGATAGACCCCGTCCTCGTCGATATTCCATTCCATGGCCGTATCAATGACACCACCCTCTGGATCATTCACATGCACCCACACGGAGGCATTATTGTCCGGCGCAAAATTGAGGTCACGCACGGTGGCAGTCACATTGACCTGATCTCCAACATGATAGAACTCACGATCAAAGGTCACCGTGACACGCTCCAGCGCGGACACCGAGAGCCAACGCAGCATCTGCCGCCAGATCCGCTCGTGGGACTGATCGGCCACGGGCATCATCATCTGCCAGCGCCAGGTGCTGGCACTGGCGATCGACATGCTGCGGCCACTGCCATAACGCTGGGTGGCGATCACCGGCAGCAACTGATTCTGGAACTGCAGCAGCGGGTGTTCCAGCAACACGGTAGCGCCCGGCTTGGCGCGTCCAGTCGCATAGACACCCTGCAACTGCGGCAGCTCGCGCCACATACGCAGATTCTCGGCATCTTCGCTGTGCAGACGCAACAATTCGGAGTATTCACCGGCGTCGGTCAACTGCGGCGCGAACAGCTCCCCGGTAGGATGAGTGCCGCGAGTAATGCCCCCCTGTAAGGTCTGCGGCAGCAGATTCGAGCTGACCAGCGTCACGGGCAGAATATCGGCCAAGGTGGTATCCACGAACAGGTCATCCATCATGCCTGCCACCAGCAGACCACCACCGCGTTCGGCGACGAAGTCCTGAATCATGGTGAGCTGCGCTTCGCTGAAGAATTCCTTGCTGATGTCGCCGAGGACGATGGCCTCGTACTGGTACAGTTCCTCAATGGTCTCAGGGAAGCCACTGCTCAGTTCCAGTGGCGTCTCGATGCCCTGGCGGTAGAACTTGCCGGGCCCGGTCTGCAGGTAAGTTGCCAGACGCAGCGAACTGTCGCCCTCAATGGCACGGCGGATGAATTTGTATTCGTTGCGCGGGTGGCCATCAACATAGAGGATATCAAGCGCAGGTTTCTCACTGTTGTCGACAAGGAAACTGTAGCTGTTGTTCTGCAGCACAATCTCGCCTTCCTGCTCCGCCACGTGCAGACGGTAGACGATGGCCTCCTGACGCTCAGGCGTCAGCTCCAGATCGAAACGCTGTGTCGAATTGTCCTGCCCGAGCACGACCTGCTGGGTCGATACCACGGTTTCACCGTCCAGAATCGCCAGCTCGACCTGCCTGCCCTCGAAACCCTGATTGCTGACCGCGACGTTGACGTTGAAGACCGAACCTTC
The DNA here is from genome assembly GCA_903862645.1 of uncultured Gammaproteobacteria bacterium. Classification (GTDB taxonomy): domain Bacteria; phylum Pseudomonadota; class Gammaproteobacteria; order Pseudomonadales; family Pseudohongiellaceae; genus UBA5078. The sequence continues at coordinate 17,816 of CAIOZF010000203.1, read as the reverse complement.
CAGCACCGTCTTCGCCGCACTGACATCGACGATACCAACGTCCTGAGGAATTTTTTCTTGCCCGACGCCGACCGTGAACACCGGAATCTGTCGCGCCCCGAAGCCCTGCGCACGAGCGACAGGATCAAGGCCACCGTTGTCGGCGCCGTCGGTGATAAGGACAACACCACCCAAAGCCAGCCCGCTGAGCTGATCATCGACATACTGCATTGCCTGATCGATTGAAGAGGCCGTGCCGGCTGCGGTGAGAGCACCCGCCTCGGAGATACGTTGTGTGCTCTTGTCGAAGCGAAAGGTCCGCACCTGAAAGGCTTCGCCGAGGGGTTCGACGATACCGTCATCGCCAAAGAGCAGATCACTTACTGCATCCACACGCGTCTGCCCGCCATCCAGATCGGCGATGGACATACTCTGGGAATCATCGACGATCACCGCCAGGTAACTCTCCTGCGGCACCACCTGCTCGGTGGTGATGACCGGGCGCAGCAGGCAGATCAGCAGCAGAATCAACACCACAGAACGCAGTGTGATAAGCAGAGCTTTCCAGCCGGGAGTCAGGGTGCGGGTGGTCTTGCGATACAACAGCCAGACCAGCCCCACCAGCGCTGCCGCAATCAGCAGCACCAGCAGCGGGTTCAGGCCATAGGCGAAGGAGAATCGGCCGTCCTGGATCGCCTCCAGAGTATGTTGATCGAAGAAGAAATTCATTGTTGCGGAGCCGCGTTCCCTGCCCCGTTGTTCTCTGACAACACGCGATAATACTCTTCCACGAGGCGTCGGTATTGATCGGGTACGTCTTCGTCAGCCGAGGCGTAGAGTTTTTGATTGATGCGATCCAGCTCTGCCTGCGCGCGCAGTGCCGCCTCCAGCTCCATAATCGGTTGCAGCAGCGCGGTGAACAGCTCCGGCTGCGACAGGAAATCTTCGATGCTCTGGCGGGTGATCTCGGATCGAATTGAACGGGCATTGCCCAGCGGATTCACATCACCGCCTGCACCACGTCGACCATCACCACCGATCTGACCGCCTCGTTGTGTACCGCCTCCCTGAGCACCACTACCCTGACTGCCGCTTTGATTGCTGGCCTGCTGGTTCTGATCCTGGCTCTGACCCTGACCGCCCTGACCGCTCTGACCCTGACCACCCTGCTGTCCCTGGCCTTGTTGACCTTGCTGACCTTGGCCCTGCTGCCCGGACTGGGAGGCCTGCTGCTGGCCTTGCTGTTGTTGTCCTGGCTGTCCCGGCTGACCCTGCGAAGCATTCGCGCCGCGCTGCGCTGCCGTGCGTTCCTGCTGCTGTTGCTGCTGCAACTGGGTGGCAAGCTGCTCTGCCAGCTGCTGCGAGCGCTCCAGCTGCTCTCGCATCTGCGCAATCGAGGCATCAGTCTGGTCGCCCTGATTCAGTGCCAGTGTCTGCCGCTGCAGGGACTGCATCTGCTCCATCAGCTCCGTCGCATCGCGGGCCGCCTGCTGAATCGGGTCGGCACTGGTGGGGGTATTGGCATCGTTCATGGCCTGCAGGGCAGAACTGAGTTCGTCGATGGAATCGCCCACTTCCTGCTCGATATCCACGGCCAGGTTCACCATGCCATTGCTCAACACCCGGTTGCTCGTGTCCATGCCTTCGCGAATCGGTCGAATAGCACGACTGGCCTGCTGGGCCTGGGAGAGCAAACGCTGATCTTCGTTCTCACCACGGGCGATAATCGCGCGCAGCATCTTCTCGATCTCTTCGATCTCGCGGCGCTGTTGTTGCTGAGCATCCAGCATGGCCTGCAGTTCGCCGCTGTTGCGAGTGTCCTGGCGAGTCTCACCAAGCCCTTGCGAGCGATTAGCCTCCTCGAGATCCTGTTGCAGCTGACGCTGCTGCTCCTGCAGCTGCTCGGCACGCTGTGCGACATTTTGCGCCAGCTGGTTTACCGAGGTGTTCTGTTCCGCGTTCATCTGGCGCTGCTGCTCGCGCAGACTCTCCAGTGCACGCTGACTGCGCGCCGCTGCCATCGCCGGAGACTCCGCCTGCGCGGCTTCCTGCATCTGTTGCACGGCACGCTCAAGCTGGCTCTGGCTGGAGTTTTGATTGGCGTTCTGACTACCTGAGGCCTGACCATCACCCGCCGCAGCCTGCTGGGATTGGCTCTGTGCCGAACCCTGCCCCGAACCGGGTTGTGGCCCTTGCTGCGACTGTTGAGGCTGTCCTTGTTGCCCCTGTTGCTGGTTCTGCGCCTGCTGGTTGCCGGAGCGCGACAGTTGCTGTGCGAGCTGCGCCACTTCCTCACTGAGTTGTTCTTGATCGCGCTGCAGGCGTTCAAGCTCGCGACGACGCTGCTCTTCGGTCATGCTCTCCATGCGCCGGGCGAGATCACGCTGGGCGCGGGTGAGACCTTCCTGACGCCGCGCCAGCTCCTCCAACTTGTTGGCTTCCTCGTTCTGCTGCGCGCCACCGCCGCCACCGCCAGCACTCTTCGGAGTCTCATATCGATTCTCGAGCTGCCCCATTTCCATTTCGAACAGGTCGCGCAAATCTTCGCGCTCCTGCTGGGCACCGCCGCCTCCTCCCCCGCCGCCCGCCTGTTGCTCGGTGCTGACGTTGGTGCGATTGATATCGGCTTCGGCTTTAAGAATAAATTGCAGCGCGACCTGTTCTGGCTTGAGGGCACTGGTAACCTGCTGTTTGTCCAACTCGGCAATCGCCAGGGTCATCTGTTCAATAGCCTGTTGCAGATTGAGTACGGCATTGTCGTAACTGTCATCGGAAAAATTCAGACGCTCGGAGAGACGCTCGATAGACTGACGCGCCCGGGTCGTGGCTTCGCGCTGGGACTCGGCTACGATCTGCACGTCGGTCGCGAGCGTAGCCGGATCGACATCCACCTGATTGCGCAGTTTCCAAGTCGCCGCGATGATGTCCTTTTGCAGGTTCACCAGCGCGCTGCTCTCGCCACCACCACCACCTCCGCCGCCTCCGCCGCCACCGCCACCGGCGCGTCGGAATTCCTGATCAGTGGGAATCACCTGCAGGAAATAGATATCGGAGACGACTTCAGCCGGCCCGTTGATGCCGTTGTTGTCCGCCAGTGTGAGGTAATAGCTGACGAAGTCACCGGGCGCCACCGCCAGGTCTTCCAGATAAATCATCTCGTTGCCATCAATGGTGCGGGTCTGCTCTTCCGGCAGGAAGTCGACCGCCACCTCGTCGGCGCCAACCACAGCGTAGTGCAGGTTGAATTCGCTAAGGCCGTAGTCGTCGTTCGCCTCCACCGCCAGAACTACCTCCTCCAGCGGCATCACTTCCTGATCCTTGCCCGGACTCTTGAGAACCAGCTCGGGAGGCTCGTCGGGAATGGCGCGGATGTAGTAGTCAAATGGAGCTTGGCTCACCAGATCCTCGAAGTCCTGCGCCATCACGTGGTACACACCGTCACCAGTAACAGTGAGCGTGGCGCGGCCGATGTTGCCCTCAATGGTCAGCGGCAGGTTCTGGTAACCGGCGGTATTGTCCTGGAACTCCAGAGTGGCGGACTCGACATTCTTGTTGAAAGTCACCAGCAAATCGACCTGCGTGCCCTCCGGAACCACCATGTCGCCGGTATCGGTCTCGGCGTTGTTTTCGATGCCGGTGTAGCGGGGATACTGATAAGTCACGTCGATCTGCTCAACCTTGGGCAGATCGTAGAGGCTGATGCGGAACTGCTCGGAGCGCTGCTCGCCGTTCTGAACAAAATTGACGTAATAAACCACATCCTCCTGCACGGAGGGCATGAAGTAACTGTAGGAAGCGCTGTCACTGCCGCTGCCGTCCTGACGCATGGTCAGTTCCTGCCAGTTGACATTGTCGGACTGCACGCGCAGTTGGATCTCGCTGGGCATGGCATTGGTGACACGGGCGACGATAGTGGCGGCGTCACCGCGCTGCATGGAGATATCGCCGGGCTCGACGCTGATCAGGATCTCCCGGAGCTCTTCGACAACAGCCACCGGGGCAGCTGGTTCGGAAGCGAACGGCCAAAGCAGTCGTCCAGCACCGGCCAGCAGTGCATCGGAGAGCAGCAGGGCGGTAACGGCTATCACCACCGTACCCAACGCAGAGCCGAGCGAGACCCAGGAATTCTTGGAGGGAATCACCTCATCGACGCGCTGTTGCTGTTCCTGCACGTGGATTTCGGCATCTGCCCACAACTGGCGGACAAACTGTGGCGAGACGCCTCGGGTATCCGCATCGATGGCGTCGGAGTTGAATTCGAGAGAGGTGAGCAGGCGCTGTTCCAGATCGGGGATTCGGCCTTCGACGTACTGCGCAAGGAACTGATCGTCGGACTGCATGCGGCCGACACGATAGAGCACATGCCAAACGGCTCCGGCAACGCCGGCGAGAAGAGTCAGAAATAAGGTGATGTCGCCACCACGGGAGGGCTTAAGCCAGGCTTCCAGACCGCTGAGCAGCAGGACAAGGGCGACCACACCGATGACCGCAAGGCTGACCTGTTGCAGCACATACAACTGGCTGCGACGGCGACGGAGTTTGCCAAGGGTCTGACGCAGGTTTTCGAGTGTAGGAGATGTCATAGAGAATCTTCTTGCCTGTGCGATTCGTTGTTATCGATGCGTGAAAATCTGCCTCGCTGCATGCACTGAATGCGTCCCTCATGCCCGCCGTCTGCGGCTCGAGGGCAGCCCAACTATCCCATTAACAGCGCAGCAATTGCAAGCGAATAAAGTCTCTGGAACGGGCCCGCAGTGGCGTTTGCCGGTCATGTTGAAAACAGCGCCGAGGGGCCGAAAATCAGGCTTCTTTGGCATGCTGAGTGGTAGACCGTGCGGCCTCGGGAAGTCTTTCGTTATCCTTCTGATCTGATGCGCTCAGGACTGCAGTGGCCATTGAATTGGTTGCGCACCACGGCCCTGCCGCTGCAACTGATGTTTGAGCACTTTGCCCGAGGGTGCCGTGGGCAGCTGCGTTATAAAGACGATGCGCGCGGGACGTTTGTAGGATGTCAGCAGGGGTTTGACGAAAGCCTGCAATGTAGCTTCGTCAAGGGCACTGCCAACGACAGGCTGCACGTAAGCGATGACATTCTCGTTGCCTTCCACAGCCTCGCCCAGCACGGCGCACAGCACCACGTCGGGATGACTCGCCAGCGCGGCCTCGACTTCTGGAGGATAGACGTTGAAGCCAGAGTGAATGATTAGCTCCTTGCTGCGGCCGGCGATGTGGACATTGCCCCCCGCATCCAGCCGCACCAGATCGCCAGTATTCAGGTAGCCTTCGGCATCGATCACCGCCGCTGTCGCCTGCGGATTGCGAAAGTACCCACGCATCACGTTGGCGCCGCGCACATACAGCTCTCCCACCTCGCCCTGCACGACCGGCTGCCCCTGCGGGTCCAGCACCTTGATGTCCATGCCCGGCAGCGGCCGCCCCACGCTGCAGCTGTCCAGCCGCTCGTTGTGGCGCACCTGGCAGATGGTCGGCCCGCTCTCGGTCATGCCATAGGCGTTGAGGAGGGTCAGACCGAAGAGCTGTTCGGTTTCCAGCTTGATGGTCGGGTCCAGCGGCGAGCCGCCGGAATAGACGAAACGCAGACGGGGCATGCCCTCGGGGCCAATGCCCTGCGCCCGGGTGTATTCAATTAGCTTCGCGTACGAGGTCGGCACGCCGAACATACCGGTGATGCGCTGTTCGGCAAGAGTCTGCAGCGTACCGGCGGCATCGAAACGATCCGCCAGCACCAGCTCGGCACCGACATAAAGGGAGGCCAGAAACACTGCCGAGAGACCAAAGACGTGGGAAATGGGCAGCACACAATAGATGCGATCCTGGGCGCACATGCCGCGCAGCACACTGGTCACCGCAGAGACGAAAAGTATGTTGCGGTGGGTGAGCATCACCCCCTTGGGATCGCCGGTAGTCCCAGTAGTGTAAATCATGGAGCAGACACGCTGCGGGGCTGATAGATTTGCATCGTTTTCGGTGGATGCCGTCTCCGCCTTGCCCGGCAGCAGACCAAGACGTGCGCCCTTCAAGGTGACGACAGTGCCGGTGGCTGCTGTCGTCAGCGCCTGCCAATGCACATTTGCCGCTGCCGAATCGAGGAAGCAGACTGTCAGGCGCGGCTCGCAGTGCGTGCTGATACGCGCGATTTCCGGTGCCGCCAGACGTGCATTCACCACCACGCTGGCGGCATCGAGTTCGCTCAGCGCCAACACGGTGACGATCAGCGCCACACAGTTTTCGTTGATCAGCAGCACGCGATCCCCGGCACCCACGCCCTGCCCGCGCAAGACGTCCATGGCCTGCTGCACCCGCTCGGCCAGCTGCCGATAGGTGCAGACCTGGCCGAGGTGATCGCGGGCGGCGACCTTGTCCGGGCACTCCTTGAGCCATCGATAGAGGGGGGAGCTGATACGTTGGGGCAGATTGCTGATGAGCTGATCGATCGATTGACCCAGCAGGTCGACATCGTTAGATTGCATACTTTTTCCGCGCTGGGGTGTCCATCATGAAAGCGTTGCTGCTGTCTGCCTACGATGCCGAGAGCCATCGCCTGTGGCGTCACAATCTGCAGACAATGTTCCCGTTGGTGCAGTGGAGCGAGCTGACACTGCCCGCACGTTATTTCCCGTGGCGCGTGCGCGGCAACAGTTTGAGCTTTGCATTTAACCATCGCGCCACATTGACTGACAACTACGACTTCCTGCTCACCACCTCGATGACCGACCTCTCGGCGCTGCGAGGATTTGTCCCCGCGCTGGCCCGTTTACCGACTGCGGTGTATTGCCACGAGAACCAGTTCGCCTATCCCGTAAATCCAGATCCGCGTGCCCCGCGACCGAACCCGGTCGAGCCGCAGATGCTCAGTCTTTATACCGCGCTGTGCGCCGATCGGCTGGTCTTCAACAGTGCCTATAACCGCACGACTTTCCTGCAGGGCGTCGCCGAGCTGCTGGCCAAACTCCCGGATCATGTGCCGACGGGGCTGATAGAACGGCTGCGGAATTCCAGCGTGATTCCAGTGCCGTTGAGCGAGGATGTGTTTGTGCCTGCGACCATGCCCTCCGCAACCATTACAAGAACTGCAGAACTGGACGTATTGAACATCGCCTGGAACCATCGTTGGGAATATGACAAGGGTCCGGAGTTGCTGCTGGCCATCGCGCAGAAGCTGATGGCGCAGGGTTTGCGGTTCCGACTGCATTTGCTGGGCCAACGCTTCCGGCAGGCACCCGCGTCGTTCCAGGAACTGCAGTCGTTATTGGCGAGCTACTGCGCAGAGCATGGTATAACGCCCGGCCACTGTGGCTACGTGACAGACCGCGAAGATTACTGCCGTTTGCTAGCCAGCGCGGACGTGGTGTTGAGTACCGCACTGCATGATTTTCAAGGGCTCTCGCTGCTGGAGGCTGCCGCTCTTGGTTGCACGCCACTGGCACCGCAGAGGCTAGTGTATCCGGAATATCTGGGAGCCGACTTCCTCTATGCAGCAACCGGTGACATTGCAGCGGAAGCGCAGTCGGCGGTGCAGCGCCTGCAGGAATGGTCACGACGCAAGGCACTGGGATTGGCCCTGCCGAGAGCGGATGTGCAGCGCTTCAGCCAACCCTCTCTGCAGGGTGACTATGCCGACCTCCTGCAGTTCCTTACTGCGCGCAAGAACACAGACAGCATGTCTCCACTGGCGCACTCTTCGGCCGAGGGTGACCGCCGGCACTGAGTCACAGGGCAAAAAAACCTTGTGCTGCGCAACGCAACGAGGCTAAAGTTCGGCCCGTTACCACCGGTCAGGCTATTGATAAAAAGGAAGTTTCCATGCACTCGTCAAGTTACAAGCGACTGGCCCTCGGGGCTTTAATATCCGCAACCCTGAGCATACCCGCCTGCGCGCAGAACGACGCTGCAACAGCAACGACTTCAGCGGCCACAACTCCTGCAACAACAGCAACCGAAGACGCTGCGGTCGCCGCGCCCGCACAGGACCTGGCTGCCTTCCAGTCCTGGCTCACCGAATTCAGAGCAGAGGCGCTTGGCAAGGGCATTACCGCCGCGACGCTGGACAGCATCCTCCCCACCATTCAGCAGCAGCGCCGCGTGATCGAGGCCGACCGCAATCAGGCCGAATTCGTGGAGACCTATGCCGACTACCTGGAACGGGTAAGTCCGCGACGCATCGAGATGGGCCAGCAACTGATGGTCGACCACAGTGAGATGATCAGCGCCGCCGCCCAGGCCCACGGGGTACAGCCGCGTTTCGTTGCGGCAATTCTGGGTATGGAGAGTAATTACGGCACCTTCCCGATCACCGAACCCCTGTTCAACGTGATCGCTACCCTCGCCTACGACAGCCGACGTCCGGAGCAATTCCGCGCCCAATTGCTGGCGGCGTTCGAGATTGTCGACAAGGGCTATGCAACACCGGAGATGATGAAGAGTTCCTGGGCTGGCGCGCTGGGCGCACCCCAGTTCATGCCCGACAGCTACCTGCGTCTGGCCGTGGATCAGGACGGCGACGGCACACGAGACCTTTGGAGGATGGGCCCGGACGTGATCGGCTCTGTCGCCAATTACCTCAAGGATGCAGGGTGGCAGGAGAACCAGACCTGGGGCCGCGTGGTCAGCCTGCCGCCCGGCGGGGAACAATCGCTACCCGCCCCACAGAACACCGGCATGCCCCGCGACGAGACCTGTCGGCGTTATGCCACCATGGGCGCCTGGCGTGACCTGAGCGAGTGGCAGGAACTGGGGGTCAGAAAGGCCGATGGCACGGATCTGCCGACCCGACCAATCGAGGCGGCATTGATAATCGGCGATGAGGGGGATGACAAAGGCTACCTGGTCTACCGCAATTTCTGTTCGATACTGCGTTACAACCCGTCTTTCAAATATGCACTCGGAGTCAGCCTGCTGTCCGATGCCATCGACGGCATCCGCGACTAGCTTCTTTTCGTGTCAGCCACCAGAGCTGCCCTGCACTCTGGTGCTGACTGCCTCCAGAACCGGAAACACCACTGTCTGCCCGATCCTGACCTTTTCGAAGTCGAGTTGCGGGTTGTATTGTCGCAGCAGCCACATCGGGACCGCGTATTTGCTGCGGGCCAGAGTGGCGATATTGTCATTGGCGACGACCGTGTGTTGCGCCACATTCTGAATGCGGTAGCTGCGGAAAAACTCCTTCTGCTCCTCCAGATGGAACTGACGGCGCTTGAGCTCAAAGGCATCAACGCTCACCTGTGAAAAATCCAGACTCAGCCGCTCCCCGATCACCACCGGCTGATTCGCGCGCAGCTTGTTCATCCGCCGCACATCGGCGCTGTTGAGCCCCAGCCACTGGGCATAGTGTCCAAGCGTCTCAGAGGCCTGTATCTCGATGGATCCATTGTCGGCAACTCCATAATCGGAAGGATCGGCCGACAGGTCGATGGCCGCCTGTTGATTGTTCGCTTCGACGTTGTCGGCGGGGTCGAGAGCAATCGCGAACTCTTCTTCTACCTCGGCTGTGCCACCGATCTCCGCGTCCGTCTGCGGTGCCACTTCCAGCGGCGGTGTCAGCTCCTGTGTCAAGGCGAGCGCTACGGCGGCCGGTGCGAGGGTCTGAGCAACGGCAGCGGCTGGTACCACCGGCGCTGCGACAGTCGCAGCAGGTTTGGGTGTTGAGTCCTGTGCGGTCACATACACCACAGGCTGCGTCACTGCTGCGTTGCTGCCAGGCAGTTTCAGCGTCTGACCGGGGTAGATGCGGTCGGGATGATCAATATTGTTGGTGGCCAGCAGTGCACGCTCATCTGTCTGCAGGCGCCTCGCAATCGATGACAGAGTGTCGCCTCTTCTGACGACATAGGTGTCGCTGGTCGGTCTGGCGGACGACTGGTTCTGGGCGATCTGGGCATTACTGGCCTGCGTGGTCGCGGTCGCTGCGATTTGAGCGGAAGTCTGCCCGGTAGCGACGGCACTGTCCTGAGGCAGCAACAGGCGTTGCCCGATCTGCAAGCGGTGGCGGTCAGACATCTGATTCAAAGACACCAGCTGGGCCACTGAGGTACTGAAGCGCTTGGCGATGGCCGAGAGGCTGTCTCCACTCTGCACGACGTAGGCAAGGTCCGGCGTCTGAATCGAGTGACGCTCCGTGCCCGGGATCTGGCTGATCAGGTCGCCCAGAGGTGCTTTGAGCGAGCTGCGCTGCACCTTGACGACATAACCCTTGGGGATGCGCTTGCTGCCATCCCAGACCACTGGTCGCAAGGCGGGATTATCGAATTTGAGGTGCTCCAGCGTTACACCCAGAGCATCGGCGAGGGTCTGCGCCTGCATGAAGGAGTCAAGCTCGATCTCCTCGTACTCGGGATGCGAGTCCAGGCGCAGCACACCGAACAGGGCCTGCGCCTGTCGCTCCACATCCAGTACCGCGAGGAACTGGGCGTAGAAGTTGCGCGAAGCGAAGCCGAACGACGGGCCTTTATAATTGGCGACAATATCTTCGATGCGGTTGCTGCCGGTCTCTCGTACTGCGCGGCTCATGCCACCGGTGCCGTGGTTGTAGGCCGTCAAGGCCAGAGGCCAGGTGCCTAGAATCTGATAGTTGTATTCGAGCAGGCTCATAGCCGCATAGGTCGCTGTGTACGGGTCCATGCGTTCATCGACGATGTTGTCGATGCGCATGAAACGCTGTCCAGTCGCACGCATGAACTGCCACATGCCAGCCGCCGCCACACTGGAATAGGCCCCCGGATGAAAGGAGGATTCCACGTGCGGGAGTGCTCCAAGCTCAATAGGGAGATTCTTGCTTTGGGTCACGCTGTCGATGTGGTCGCGGTAGGCGCCGGAGCGGATCAGGCCTTCCACAAATCGATCCGATTGCCCAAGCTGGAAACGGACATTGTTGGCCGCCGTACTCAGGGTCGCATCGCTGACATTGGCAGGCCACATGTCGAGAATACGTTGCTGCAACGGAGAGAGGCCCAGACGCTTGCCGGTGGCCAGTATCTTGAGAGCTTCCTGAATCTGAGTACGCTGTACCTCGATGGCAGGGCGGTCATAGTCAACGCGCTGGTAGACGATGGCGAGGTTGTTGGCGTCGTGGAGAAAACCGCTTTCGGTGTCCACTTCAGTGTAAACACGGGTCCAGAATTTGATGGCAGGTTCGAGTTCGGGAGGTCTTGGCAGGAGTTCCGACTGCTGCGCCACCGCGACGTTTACCAGACACAGCACCCATAGAAGGCTCAATCGTCGCAACTGCTTCAGGAGGAACTGCGGTCGCAGAGAACGAAGGCGCAGAGACCGCGGTAACAGAGCCTGAAGTGACAAGGATTGGGGCACTGACATCATATCGAAACTCGCATTTGGTTCTGACGATCCGGACCTGCAATGGTGACCACCTGTGCACAGATTTATTCCGGGGTCCGGGGCCTATACTAATGGAGCACTTCCAATTCTCAAAGCATTAGAACCACCGGGCGAACGACGCCTGCCCCTGCAGGAAATGTTCACGGCAGGCGGCAAAGGGCATTTGCTGCATGCATTTCACTCACCGGGCAATTGCTCTATACTGCGGCCCCCTTGACCGGAACCCTGCTCAGGTCAATCATCCTGGGTGCATACGCACGATGAAAGAGAACAAGAAACTGGCCCACGCCAGCCTGGAAAGCCTCTACCGGATCTTCACTGTTCCGGAAGCGCCGGATTCGACGCTCGGCAGGATCGATCAATCGATCTCCCAAAACATGGCCGGTTTTCTTCAGGACCACATCGTCGCCTCGGAGCGCGCGCTGGCCCTGATCGAAAAAGACTTCTCCAACCCTTTCATCCCCGAAGACCCGTCCTTTGTTTCCGATCAGATTGAATTCCTGCTGGACAAGCTCGTCGCACAGTCGGTACATGTTGCCTCGCCCAGTTTCGTAGGCCACATGGCCTCGGCACTGCCGTACTTCATGCTGCCATTAACGCGCATCATGACCGCACTGAATCAGAACCTGGTGAAAGTCGAGACCTCCAAGGCGTTCACGCCGCTGGAGCGTCAGGTGATCGGCATGATTCACCACCTGATCTACCAGCAGGATGAGGACTTCTACACCAAATGGATGCATGACCGGTCCCACGCCATAGGCAGTTTCTGTTCCGGTGGCACCATCGCCAACCTGACCGCATTGTGGGCGGCACGCAACAATTTGTTTGCCCCAAGCGCGGGGTTCGCCGGTCTGGCGCAAGAAGGCCTGGCTGCCGGCATGGCGCACTTCGGTTACCGGGGGCTCGCCGTGCTGGTGTCAGAACGCGGCCATTACTCACTCGGCAAGGCCGCCGACATCCTTGGGATTGGGCGGCGCAATCTGGTGGCAATCCAGACCGATGCACACAACCGCATTCGCGTGGACAGCCTCGCCGCTAGCTGTGATCAACTGCAGAGCGAGGGCATCCGCGTGATGGCAATCATCGGTGTGGCCGGGTCATCGGAAACTGGCAACGTCGATCCGCTGAATGCGATGGCGGACGTGGCGCAGCAGCGCGGCATTCACTTCCATGTGGACTCTGCCTGGGGTGGCCCGACGCTGTTTTCCCACAAGTACCGAACATTGCTGGCCGGCATTGAGCGGGCCGATTCGGTGACACTCGATGCCCACAAGCAACTCTATGTTCCGATGGGGGCGGGCATCTGTGTCTTTCGTCGTCCGGAGACGCTGTCCAGCGTCGAGCATCATGCCGAATACATCATCCGCAAGGGCTCGAAGGATCTGGGCAGCCACAGTGTGGAAGGTTCCAGACCCGGCATGGCGGTCCTCGTGCACGCCGGGCTGCATATCATCGCACGCAGTGGCTACGAGCTGCTTATCGATCAGGGCATTGAGAAGGCGTGCCGCTTCGCCGATCTCATCAAGGCCACTCCCGACTATGAGCTGATCACCGAACCAGAGTTGAATATTCTGACTTATCGTTATGTCCCGCAGTACGTCAGAAAGTTGCTCGACAGTGAAGATAAGGCGCTGCGCGATCGGGCCAACACTCTGCTCAACTCGATCACCAAGAGCATTCAGAAGACCCAACGCGGACTCGGGCGCTCCTTCGTATCACGCACACAACTCAATCCGGAGCGATACGACCGCCAAGCCATCATCGTGTTCCGGGTCGTGCTGGCCAATCCACTGACGACCATGGAAATACTGGCAGGAATACTGGAAGAACAGCGGGAGATTGCGAAGAAGGACCCTGTGCTTTCCGAGATGTTGAAGCTGCAGGCTTTGGAGCGGAGCATGCAGGGCTGAGGTTTCAACCCTGCAGAGTGTGGGGCGACAGACTCAAGGCATGGAGTCCGCAGCGCCTTCTTTGGGAGGCACCATCAGATCTTCTTTGGTGACGCCAAGCATCAGCAACACGGTCGAGCCTACATAGATCGAGGAGTAGGTACCGATCGTAATGCCAAGACACAGAGCAGTCGCGAAGCCTTGGATGGAGTCACCACCTGCGACCAGCATGGCAACAACCACCAGCAAAGTAGTACCGGCCGTAATCGTAGTTCGGCTCAAGGTCTGGTTCAGCGAGGCATTGATCAGCTCCGCCGGGGTGAGTTTGCGCATGATGCGGAAGTTTTCCCGCACCCGGTCAAACACCACGATTTTGTCGTTCACCGAATAACCGATTACCGCCAGCACAGCGGCAAGCACGGTCAAATCAAATTCCAGCCTGAACACGGAGAATACGCCGACGGTAATGATCACGTCGTGAATCAATGCGATCACCGCAGCGACTGCAAACTTAGTCTGAAAACGGACAGCCACGTAGAGCATGATCATGCCAAGAGAGACCAGAATCCCCATGCCGCCACTCTCGGCAAGTTCTGCACCCACGCGCGGGCCGACAAACTCCAGGCGACGCAGCTCCACATCGACAGTCCTACCCGCCTGCAGGGCTGCCATGATGTTCTCGCCCAACGTCTCCAGCTGGCCGGCCATCTCAACCTCGCTCAATGTGTCATCCACCGGCATACGGATCAGAATTTCCTGATCAGAGCCAAACGCGACGACCTGAGCATCTTCAAAACCCGCTGCTTCCAACGCATCACTGACCGCCCCAACCTCGACGGACTCCGAGTAACCGACCTCGATGAGCGTACCGCTGGTGAAATCAAGCCCGAACTGCAGGGAATTGATCGCCAGTGATCCCAGCGAAATGACCACGGCAATTGCCGACACCACGCAGAGCTTTCTGCCTGTTCCAATAAAATCAAAATACTTGGTTAATACTGCCATACCCTACTCCAGCACCTGTTTACTGAATGCCTGTCAGATGTAATTGCCAATCCACAGGCTTTTCACCTGGCGGCCGCCGTAATAAAAATTCACCAGCGCACGGGTAACGACGATGGCCGTCCATACCGAGGTGAAGATACCGATCATCAGTGTCACGGCGAAGCCCTTGACAGGCCCTGTGCCAATGGAGAACAGCACGATTCCAACCAGCAGCGTGGTCAGGTTGGCATCCATGATGGTGCCGAAGGCGCGGTCGAAACCGGCCGAGATTGCGCTCTGCGGAGACAGGCCTGCGGCCAGTTCCTCCCGTATACGCGTGAAGATCAACACGTTGGCGTCCACCGCCATACCGAGAATCAACACGATCCCGAAGATACCCGGCAGTGTGAGCGTCGCCGAGATGATCGACATGATCGCGATCAGCATCAACAGATTCACTGCCAGTGCAATGTTGGCAAAAACTCCAAACATTTTGTAATAGGCCATCATGAAGAGTACGACCAGCCCCACACCAAGATAGGTCGCACGCTTGCCCTGCTCGATATTCTCGGCACCCATGCTTGGGCCCAGAGTTCGTTCTTCCACGAAATACATTGGTGCTGCGAGTGCGCCGGATCTGATCAGCAGCGACAGTTCGTTGGCTTCGGTGGTGGTCAGGCCGGTGATGACGAATTCGCGCCCCAGTGCAGCACGGATCACCGCGTGACTGATCAGACGCTTCTCTTCATAGGTCTCCTGTTGCTCCACCATGGCACCACTGGCATCCGGAACCATGACCGCGCGGGTCTTGGTCTCGCTCAGAATAATGTCCATGGGGTTGCCGACATTGTCACGAGTCACACGACTGAACTGTTCGCCACCTTGTGCATCTAGGTTGATGACAACCTGTGGCAGACCCTGCGGATCGAGAGCGGATCGCACGTTGCTGACACGGTCGCCTTGCAGGATGACGTCATTGTTGACGTTGATCATCATGCCTTGGTACTCATAAGCCGTATAGGAGTTGGTTGCTGCACCAGGGGCGGATTCAAGATGGAACTGCAGCGTGGCAATACGCTGCAGAATGCGCTTCGCCTGGGCTGTGTCCTGCACACCAGGCAACTCCACCACGATACGGTTGGCGCCCTGCTGCTGCACAACTGGTTCGGCTACACCCAGCGAATCCACACGATTGAGAATTGTGGTCTTGTTGGCAGCAATGGTGTCGCGTTCCATCTGCTGTATATCAAGCTCAGTCAGACTGAGGTCGAGGAAGAAATCCCCACCCGTTTCGCGATTCAGCGTCTGCAGTTCCGCGAAATTCTCACGGAGAAGAGCGCGAGCGGCCGATCTGGATTCCTCGTCATCGAAGCGCATCTCGATGTGGTTATTGTCCACGAGAGTCAACGCTCTGGAGCGAATGCGCTCCTCGCGCAGCATCTGGCGAATATTGCTGATGTTGTTTTCCATACGCCGTGTCAGCGCGGCATCCATGTCAACTTCCATCAGGAAATGTACGCCTCCCTGCAGGTCGAGACCAAGACTCATCTTGCCGGCATTGATCGCCTGCATCCAGCCTGGAGTGGTGGGCGCCAGATTCAAAGCTGTAAAGTATCCAGAGCCTAGGGTCTCTTCGATCACGCTCTTGCCAAGCAGTTGGTCGCTGAGGTTTTGAAAACGCACCAGACCGCTTCTGTCGTCAATGACATCACCGAAATACTCGATTCCCGCCGCGCGTAACGCGTCTGTCACTGACCCCAGTTCGAATTCGGTAACCGGCTCACTTTCGTGGGATATCTGCACCGCAGGGTCATCGGGATAAAGATTGGGGGCTGAGTAGAGCCCCGCCAGTAGAACGACAAGCAGAATCAGGAGGTTTTTCCAGAGTGGGAATTTATTCAGCATGAAGCATGGACTCTTTCTAATTGGTGGCGCCGCCCCGGGAGGCGGCACTGACGACCAGGACTGCTCGTACTATGAGCAGCCGATCACTGGATCGACTTGATCGTCCCCTTGGGCAACGCCGCCGCAATTGACACTTTCTGCAGACACAGTTCAACCCCTTCGGTGACCTGCAGAGTCACGTACTCGTCGGAGACCTTGGTCACCTTGCCGAGCAATCCGCCACTGGTCAGGACTTCGTCGCCCTTGGCGAGACTGCTGACAAGCTCACGATGTTCCTTGGCACGCTTGGATTGCGGACGCCACAGTACCAGGTAGAACAGCACGAACATGCCGCCGATGAAAATCAGGTTAAACATGGGAGAGGCAGCCGCAGGAGCGGCTTGTTGCGCGTGAGCTGCGCTGATGAAAAAACTCATGTCGATATTCTCTTGTGGCTGCGTTGCAAGTGTAAGTGGTGGAGCCGTCACGGATTTTCAAGGTCTGCGGGCTCTTGCCGGGCATAGAAGGCCGCGACAAAGGCGCCCAATCTACCCTGTTCTATAGCCTGACGCAAACCTTGCATCAGTTTCTGATAGAAGCGCAGATTGTGGATTGTATTGAGCTGAGCGCCCAGCATTTCCTTGCATTTATCAAGGTGATGCAGATAGGCAACGCTAAAATTGCGGCAGGTATAACAGTCGCATTCGGCATCCAGGGGGCGGGTGTCATCCTTGTAGCGGGCGTTGCGCAATCGCACCAATCCTTTGCTGGTAAACAAGTGAGCATTGCGGGCATTGCGGGTCGGCATTACGCAATCGAACATGTCGACACCGCGCAGCACGGCCTGGATGATGTCGTCAGGTGTCCCCACTCCCATCAGGTAGCGCGGTTTGTGCACTGGCATCTGATGCGCGATGAGATCAAGCACCTTGATCATCTCCTCCTTGGGTTCGCCGACCGACAGGCCGCCAATCGCATAGCCATCGAAGTCCATGGCCGTCAGTGCCTTGAGAGACTGTTCGCGCAGCGCCGGGTACATGCCGCCCTGCACGATTCCGAACAACGCCGAGGGGTGATCTCCGTGCGCCTCCTTGCAGCGCAGTGCCCAGCGCAAGGAGAGGTTCATGGAGGTTTCTGCATCTTCTTCGCTAACGGGATAGGGGGTGCATTCATCGAAGATCATGATGATGTCGGAGCCCAGTTCCTGCTGCACTTTGATCGCTGACTCCGGCCCGAGGAACACCTGCGCGCCATCGACAGGAGAGCGGAACTTCACACCTTCTTCGGTGATTTTGCGCATGTCGCCGAGGCTGAAGACCTGGAAACCACCGGAGTCGGTGAGGATAGGTTTGTCCCAGCCGATGAACTGGTGCAGGCCACCGTGTTTGCGAACAATGTCGGTGCCGGGGCGGAGCATGAGGTGGAAGGTGTTGCCGAGGAGAATTTCGGCGCCACTTTCGGTGACCTGTTGGGGGGTGACGCCTTTGACGGTGCCATAGGTGCCGACCGGCATGAAGGCAGGGGTCTGCACTTCGCCTCGCGGAAATTTGAGCGTTCCACGTCTTGCGAGTCCCTCAGTAGCTTTCAATTCAAACTGCATGTTGATCTCGATCTCGGTAGAGCTTCCTAATTCCGAGGCGGGGAGAGGGGAGGCAGGGGCGGGACACGCCCGTGAACCCATCCATGGGGGGCTCGATCGCGCCATCCATGGCGCTCAACGGTCCCTCC
>CAIOZF010000202.1 GCA_903862645.1 uncultured Gammaproteobacteria bacterium | reverse complement strand
GTTTCATTCCCAGATAGCGAAATTCCGCAGTTATTGCTTTAACAACGGCGATGCTGTCTTCCCTTACAATCTCGGCTTGTTTCTCAAGCGTATCATTTTTCAGTCTAATTTCGCTTGAGCGGAGAGTTTGCTTGTCATTATTATTCATTCGCGATCCTTCCTGAATTTACAAGAGCGTCTACCTTGTTGTCTTTATCCCCGGAGAATAGCCAATGCTCATAGGCCTCTAGGATTTTTCTTCGCTCCTCCACGAGTTGCGATCTTGCGTACGCAGCACGAGTAGAGTCAGTTTCTAAGTGTTTGAGGCAGAGTTCAAGCGCTTCTTCTGTGAATCGCTGCTGCTCTTGACCCCAAGTTCGGAAAGTGGTCCTAAAGCCGTGTGCTGTGGCTTTATATCCAAGAGTTTTAGGCAGTTTAGATAAAGCGGCATCGTACATTTTACGCCCCGCAACGCTGTTGAATATCAGCCCTGTCCGCGAGGGCATAGACTTTAGAATTTCAATAGCTGAATCTGTGAGCGGAATCTTCCACTCGACCTCACTCTTACGGCCTTCATGGTCCACAATCCCTTCGTCAGTGGCTTCTTTGCTTGGAGGTATAGTCCAGATCTTGTCCTTTAGATTGATCTCAGACCAATCAGCAAGGCGTGCTTCTGTCGGACGGCTAACTGTAAGAATTATAAATGCTAGGCACTTTGCGTCTGGTCTTGGGGCATTGGGCTGATCCAAAGCGGAGAGTTTCTCCATAAACTTCGGAGCTAGCCTCCAATCAAGTGCATCTTGATGCTTAACTTTGTGGATTTTCTTGGGGGCGGTAAGCTCAAATTCGAGGTTACCTTTCCAAGCAGAGGGGATGTCGGATCGAAGTTTGCGTGACACCGCCATACCAAAGATTTCATCAAGGGTTCTTCGGACACGGGTCGCAGTAGGATTTTTTGTTGCCCAAATAGGATTGAGCAATTGAATGATGTGATCTCGTATTATGTCTCTGACTATGAGATTGCCGATGAAGGGGAAAATATACGTCTCAAGGTGAGTCTCAAGCCTTTGTACCTGCTTGGCGTCCTTCCAGTCACTTGCCTTCTTTATCCTATAGTCTGAGGCTAACTGTTTAAACGTAACCTCCTTGCTCTTCGCAACTGCTAATGAGGCCTTCTTAGCCTTCTTGTCGGCAATAGGATCGATACCGTCTTGGATATCCGAGCGCCTTGCTCGCGCCAGCTCGTATGCTTCCTTTAGCGTCACGTCGGGGTAGCTACCCAAGCCCATCTTTCGCCGTTTACCGCCAATGACTTTGCGTAGTATCCAAGATTTATGCCCGCTAGGGAGAACCTGAATATATAACCCAGTGACCTCGCCTACAGCAAATTCGGTTTTCTTAGGGGATTTGAGGTTGCGGATTTCTAATGCGGAAAGCGCCTTAGCGACCTTAGCCATCTTACGTACCATCCTACGTACCATTAAAGTTACTATTGGATACTACAGATGCGTATTGATTCGAACAAGGGTAATTTAGAAATGCCGTTTTTTATAGGCTTAATGCAATTATATTGAATTGATCTGAGCTATATATTGGTGCCCCGGGCAGGATTTGAACCTGCGACCTGTCCCTTAGGAGGGGACCGCGCTATCCAGCTGTGCCACCGGAGCATGGGTGGATGTACTGCGAAAAGTCTGGCTGTCTGGACAGGGCGCGGAGTATAGCACGGCAAATTGGGAGCAGAAGAGGGCGGCTATGCGCTGATCTTGTTGTTTTCCACTTCGGCGCGGCGGCGCTGGATGGCCATGGTGCGTGCCTTCTTGTCGCCGTACTTGTTGATGGAGAAGTAGGCATTGCGCTGGCGGCGCACGCCGTCGGCGTTTTCCTGCCAGGTGGCGACCCAGGCGTGGTCGCTCTCGGAGTAGCTGACGCCGATTTCACCGGAGGAATTCAATGGGGAGACTTTGCGCGGACTGAATTTGGTAAAGGGCCAGTTTTCGCCGTAGATCTTCTTGCCTTCTTCGTCGCGCTTTTTCATCGCGGCCTTGATGGCCTTGTCCTTCCCTCCATACTTCTTGAAGGGGAAGGATTCCTGGAAGCTTTTGTTGTCGTACTTGATACGGACCCATGCGCAATTGGTGCCGCGTGATTCGATGATGCTGATGTGATGAAGCGGATCCAGTTTCTTCACAAAACTCTCTCCTTGGATTCAAAGTCACGATTAACGTATTGGTGCGGTACTCACTCTTGCAGTCCAGCTCTTGCAGTCCAGCTTACAAACGTTCGCCCATGTGACAGGCCATATGTTGAATCACGCCCGGTTTCTGACAGGCGATCTTCGCAATCTTGTATTCGTAATCTTTCGCTGCGGGGTCCAGGCCTACCGCTTCGCCTATGGCCGCGCTCATGTCCGCTTCAGCAGCTTGCCGGGTCAGATAAGGCCCGGAGATGTTCACTTGCAAGGTCGGTTCATTGGGCGCGGTGGCGACAATGTAAAAATTTTCTGCGTTCATTGCTGGTAATGGGCTGATCACGACGGGATTTCAAGGCCTGTGCCGTCGTATGTGGCGATCTTCAGATGAGTCGCTACAGGATCAGATGCTTTCTCCTTCGAATTGAGAACGGGTATAAGCCTTTTTTCTTACCCGTTTGAGCGTAAAAGTTTGTCCAGTGGAGAGGAAAGAGCGCCTGCGAGCTCATGTCGTTCCGCATTATCTCCTTGACATGGTCGGCATTATCCTGCTTTCGACCGGATGTTGATAGCCCCAAATAGGCAAGAAAGTACTGGAAGCTGTAATTTCGCAGGCACTGGCATAGAATCGGCCCCGCGCAGGTCTTTTTGACAGGTTCCCATTTCCCCATACCGAGTGCTCCATGCTTGATACACGTCCTCTTCTGATCCAAACCGATGCCGGCCCCACAGTGACTTCGGATTTCCCCCGGTTGCGGCGCAGCACGGTGACGACTCTGCAGGTGAATCTGGGCTATCTGTGCAATCTCAGCTGCACCCATTGCCATGTGAATGCCGGACCCAAACGCACCGAACTGATGGACTTGGCAACTGTGGAGCTGGTGCTG
Source organism: uncultured Gammaproteobacteria bacterium (assembly GCA_903862645.1). GTDB lineage: Bacteria > Pseudomonadota > Gammaproteobacteria > Pseudomonadales > Pseudohongiellaceae > UBA5078. The sequence goes on along the minus strand of CAIOZF010000202.1, from coordinate 3,850 downwards.
GATTACCTGCGCCTGCATAACATTCGCACGTTGGATCTCACCGGCGGCGCCCCGGAAATGAATTCGCACTTTCGCCATCTCGTCACTCAGGCGCGCGCTATGGGGGTGGAGGTCATCGATCGCTGCAACCTGACGATTCTGGGCGAGCCGGGCTATGAGGACATGGCGGAGTTTCTGGCACAGCAGCAGGTGGTGATCACCGCGTCGCTGCCCTGTTATCTGGAGCAGAATATCGAGAAGCAGCGCGGCAAGGGCGTCTATGGTGAGAGTATCCGCGCGCTCAAGCGCCTCAACGAGCTGGGCTACGGTCGCGATCCGGGCTTACGGCTGGATCTGGTCTACAACCCCGACGGACTGAGTTTGCCGCCCGCTCAGCAGGGGCTGGAGGCCGATTACAAGCGTGAGCTGTTGGCCACCCATGGCATTGTCTTCAATCAGCTGTTTACCATCACCAACATGCCGATCAGCCGCTTCGGTGGCATGTTGCTGGCCAAGGGGCTGTATCAGCAATACATGGATATCCTGCGCCACAACTACTCGGCGGCGAATCTGGCGACGGTGATGTGTAGGACGCTGATCAGCGTCGACTATCAGGGCTTCGTCTACGATTGCGACTTCAACCAGATGCTGCAACTGCCGCTGATCGTCAGCGACCGCATGCGGCCGCACCTGGCGGACATCTTGCGGCAGGATCTTGCCGGTAATCCGATTGCCACGGCCGACCATTGTTATGGCTGCACCGCCGGGCAGGGCAGCAGCTGTGGCGGCGCGCTCAGTGACTGATTCCCGGCAGCGCATCATCAGCATCATCATTCCCGTATTGAACGAAGAGGACGCCTTGCGGCAGCATTTGCCGCTGCTGCAAGCGGCGCGTGTCTTTGTGGGAGCGGGCCCTGCCAGCGTTGCATTGCCCCAGAACCCTCGCGGGCAAGGCCCGCTCCCACAGAGGCACGAGGTCATCGTGGTCGATGGCGGTAGCCGTGATGGGAGCAGGCAAGCGTGCGCGGGGCTGGTGGACTGCTTCGTCGACAGTCCACCCGGCCGGGCGCGGCAGATGAATGCCGGGGCAGCGGTGGCGACCGGGGATATCCTGCTGTTCCTGCACATTGATACGGTGTTGCCCGCGGACGGACTGGCGTTGATCTTGACGCAGTTCGAGAGGCTCAGTGTGCTGTGGGGACGCTTCGATGTGCGCCTGAGCGGCACTCATCCGGCCTTTCGCTGCATCGCCTTCATGATGAACCTGCGCTCGCGGGTGTCCGGCGTGGCCACGGGCGATCAGGCTATCTTCGTGCGTCGTGCCGTGTTCGAGCGGGTGGGCGGCTACGCGGATATGCCGTTGCTCGAAGATGTCGCGCTCTGCAAGGCCCTTGGGCGTCTGGCCCCACCAGTCTGTCTACGGGCCAAGGTCGTCACTTCCAGTCGGCGCTGGGAACAGCATGGCGTGGCGCGTACGGTGACGCTCATGTGGTGGCTGCGGTTGCTGTATGTGCTGCGGGTGCCGCCCGCCACGCTGCATGCAATGTACTACAAAAAAAACATTAAAGATAAGCTGCATCCAATTGAGTAACAAGAATAAAGATCAATACAAATTTCCCGAATCGGTGCTAGCGGTGTTCGCGAAAGAGCCCCGGACTGGCGAGGTGAAGACCCGTCTGCAGCCCCTGCTGGGGGCCGCAAAGGCGTTAGCGCTGCACGAGACCCTGATCCGCTATGTGTTTGGCAACCTGCAGCGCGCCCGCTTGTGTCCTGCCGAGTTTTGGGTGGCGGTGTCGCCAACTTCAATTGATAATAAACCTCATGAAGTGTTTCTATCTATATGTAATATAAAAAATATTCATTTTCAGAATGGTGCTGATCTGGGGGCGCGCATGCAGTATGCCGTCGAGCATGCCCTGCGCCGTGCCGACAGCGTGATTCTGGTGGGGGCAGATTGTCCGTCAGTAGATGCGGCCTATCTCCAACAGGCGTTAACGCTGCTGAAGAGTGGCAAACCAGTGGTGATTGGTCCGGCTGACGATGGGGGTTACGTGTTGCTTGGACTCCGGCGGAAGCCGGATCAGCCGACAATCGATGCGAATGTCTACGACGCTTTGTTCGGCGCTGTGCCCTGGGGAACCGAGCGAGTGGTCGCGGTGACGCGGGAGAGGCTGGAGTATGCCGGGATCGAATGGGCGGAGCTTGCCATGCGCTGGGATGTCGATAGGCCAGAAGATCTGGCGCGGCTGGCGACGCTGCAACCGCCATTTCCCACGCTTTGAACTGCGCTCTGGCGGCCGGTTGCGGGGCCGTTAATCAGGCCATTCCTTCACGCTGCAGGAAGGTCACGAAGCGGCTGATGGTCAGCTGCGCCGGGCGCTGCAGGTCCACGAAGCGGCAGCCGCAAATAGTCAGGTTGCGCACCTTGTTGTATTCGTAATAGACAATCTCTGCCCGACACTCCAGGTTCTGTTCCTGTGCCTGAATCTTGATCACGGTATCGAAAAGCTCATTGGCCTGCAGTTCCGGCTCTACTTCACCGGGGAACGAGATGCGAATGCCGGTCGCCGACATGTTGATGACCTTGCCATGCAGGTCCGCTTCGCGCTCTTCCCTGCTGCAGGTCGCCACCGCCATCATGCTGCCCGGTACCATGGCCCGGTAGGCTTCGCGGCGCTGCAGGTACAGCATCTTGGGAGGAAAGGGGATCAGGTAGTAGAGGCCGGAATCATTGCTGAGTGTGCGTAAAGACTTCAGATCTTTGGCGTGCACCTTGATGCCGTTGATGCTGGCGCGAATGCTGAAAGTGATGCCTTCTTCGACCTTGCGGTGGCCGTCGCGCGGGGTGACTTCATCAAGCAGGAACACGCGCTCCTTCAGATTGGCCTCCAGCACCATCGTGTTATAGAGCTGCGCGCCGTTATCAAACTGCACGTTGACGCTGCTGCGCTCTGTTTGCAGTGCGCGCAGTACGCCAAATATGTCACCCGCACCGTAGTAATAGCGGTCCTGGCTGTCGTTATTCGCCATGTATGCTTCTGGTCTTTGTCAGGCTTTTGCCAATGCTCTGGTTTCGCTGGTCTTGTTGGTGGCGCCAGCGCTGGTGTAGAGGCTGGATTGTGTCCCTTTGCCGCGCAGTATATCGAGCACGTGTCGGGTATTCAGCCTGCTGCGATGCACAATGGCGCCGTTGATGTTGGTCAGGGCGGCACACTGGGCAATCTGTTCCCGTAGTTGATCGTAGAGGGTTACGCCGCGGGGGGATTCCGAGCAGAAACGCCGCATGCCCTTGTTATCCAAAGGATAGCCGTGGAGCACCAGTAGTTTGCGACGGGCCTCGTCGTTCTGTTCGATGGCCGCCAGTACTTCTGCCTTTTCGATCAAGGTTCTGCTGAGTGCGCCGATATCTCTGGCCTCAAGCTGTGTTCGTTCGGCACGCAGCAAGCTCTGAAGATCAACGGTGTTTTGCAAGTCTTTTTCCAGCAGGTCGTGCAGGGTCAATTCAGCCATGGTTCACTCCATTGCCGAATGTTTACGGCAGTGAAAACACGAAAACAGCATTCGCGCCGGTGGCGTCGAATGCTGTCGGTCACTCTGGCGATCTGATTGTTGGGCAGATGCCAGCGGCGCTGCCGAACCGCAGCGCCTGGGAAATCAGGCCGGCGGGCTCGGTCAGCTGTCCAGAGCGGGGTTCCTGTTCAGAACTCCGCTTCGAATCCGAGAATCTTGTCAGCGATTCGGTCGGGATTGATCTGGTACTGGCCGTTGGCGATCTGGGTGCGGAGCTCGGCCACCCGGACCTTGTCCACATCGGGAAGTTGGCTGATATGAGCCTCAAGACCCTGCAAATCAATCGCCTGCGAGCTGATGT
>CAIOZF010000201.1 GCA_903862645.1 uncultured Gammaproteobacteria bacterium | reverse complement strand
GTGTATGAAACGCTAGCTCTACCAGCTGAGCTATAGTGCCAAAATGGTAGGACTGGCCCGAATCGAACGGGCGACCCCCTGAATATCAGTCAGGTGCTCTAACCAGCTGAGCTACAGTCCTGTTTGTGACATCACTCTGGCGTTGCGGTATCGCTGCCGGTGTCATCCACGCCGGTGTCGGATCCCGTATCAACAGGATCGGTCGCGGTGTCACCAGTGTCAACCGGGTCAACTGCGGTATCGGCAGTATCTCCGGTCTCACCTGTCTCCTCGGTGTCAGCAGTATCAGCTGTGTCGCCCGTGTCGATCACGTCACCGGAGTCATCAGCGCAGCTCTCGCCGGTGTCATCAGTCTCCTTGACGTCCTCGTCAGTGCTGCAAGCACCAAGTGCCAGAAGTCCCATCGTCACAATTGAAATCATTACGTTGCGCATCTTGTTGTCTCCTTTTTTTGATGAAGTGGTCTCGCCAATTGGATTTGAACCAATGACCCCCGACTTAGAAGGACGGTGCTCTCTCCAGCTGAGCTATGGCGAGATAAAGTGGTAGGCGGGGTGGGGATTGAACCCACGACCTTAAGGATATAAGCCTTCTGCTCTGACCGCTGAGCTACCCGCCTATGATGGGTTAGCAGCCATTTGTTGAGCAGATTTTTAAAGGCGCCGTTAAGATCCAGCTTGAGTTGTTTTAGGTTGTTTCCTTCCTAACTCTTTTATTATAACCTAGTGCCTCGCGCTTTACACGAGATTTTTATCGAAGGCTAGAATCAGCGAGCCGCTGCCAGAACTCACGCACAGAGCCCTCAGCAGAATTAGCCGGAAACTTCTTCACGATGTCATCAAAGTGAAAGGAGACCTCGATGAACTCTCCATCACGCTTTGCATGGGGTCCCATCGATTGTCCGAATGGATTAGAATCAGAGATACGCTTATCATTCACAGGCTGCGCAATATCAGAGAGCCCTGCTCGACGTAGATCATAGTCATCCTGCTTCACCTTGATGACTGGAGCAGACCGCTCAATCGCAGCGACGCCGTTTGTCACACGGCCTGATCGGTTAACGCGCGTCTTGCTATCAGCGAGACGATTACATCCGAGTGACGGGTTGTCGCCTTTTTGGATGTGTTCCATTCCAAGCTGGACTGGAACCTGGTGCATGATGTCAATCTTTGCGCTGTTCGGAATCATATCAATCTCCTTTTTACTGGCCTGTCTCGGTCAGGCGCTGCACAAGGTCTCGGATTGCAGCCTCATTTGCGCCGTCAACCCGATCAAACTTCGACCCATTGAGGTATCCAATAACAGTTGGAACAGACATGATGCCTGACGCCTTTGCAAATTCTTGTGCACCCTCAATGTCAACGTAGACAAAGGTAACAGCAGAATTCGAATTCTCAATCTCCTCGAGCTTGGGCTTGAGCAGCCTGCAGGGATAGCACCAAGAAGCGCTAAACTGGACCACAACACGTGGTGTGCTGTTGATGAGCTCATGAATGTTATCGTCGTTTCGGATGATCATGTGTTTCCTGTTTTGAGATGGCGGCCAGGGCTGGGATCGAACCAGCGACTAACGGATTAACAGTCCGGCATTCTACCACTGAATTACCTGGCCAGTTGATTTTGAACTATACATTCTCTTTCAGGCTTGTTCAAACTTCATTTTGCGTCCCTTGATCCAGCCTTTGGCAAGCCAGGACTCAAGTTCGCTGTTTGGGACTCTAATCGATTTCTTCTCTACTAGAGAATGAATCCAAACATTCCCAAAGTTTGAGTTGCCAGAACCTGACTGATGTTTTGAGTTAGCAGCTCCAATCTTCTTCTTTGTCTCGTCAGCATGTTTGCGACCGTTCCAATCAGGAGCCTGGAGTCTGCCCTCAGCATGAAGTCGTTTCGATGATTCAGATAGTCGAATGCGCTGTCTTTCCCTGAACTCAGGATCAGCCCATGTTTTTGAGTTCATGGACCTTGCTGCTTTCGCATTCTTAATCTTCCTCAACTCAACATTTGCATTGGCGGCATACCAACTTCCTGATCCACCAACTGTCAAGTTATACGTGTCTTTCCTTTCAACCAGCTCCTCAGTGACAAGCTCTTTCTCATAGAGAAGAGCATCGAAGGCTGTCTCAAAGAATTGCAATATCTCTTTCTTGAAGTTCTCGGCACCGTATTTTGAGATTGCTCTTCTCACAAGCTTACCACTTCCCATGTATCCATCGTCAACATGTTCAGTGGAATGCTTCCCGATGTAGAACATTCCGTTCTTGAGATTCGTGATTTTGTAGACGTAGTGAACCATGATTTAACTATATCACGGTTCGAGTCCCGTAAATGAGATGGAGCTTCGCACCGGAATCGAACCGGTTTAGGTAGCTTGGAAGGCTACTGCCCAACCAATGGGCCAGCGAAGCGTTGAATGAACATGGAGACCCGGAGCTTGTACAGC
>CAIOZF010000200.1 GCA_903862645.1 uncultured Gammaproteobacteria bacterium | reverse complement strand
GCAGCGCCTTTTCGCGCGCCTTTGCCTTGTCGGCATCGCTCGCACCCGGCTTGAACGCAATCAGGATGTGGCTGGCCTGGCGCTGTTCGAGATCGCCATATTTGGCCAGGTTGGACTCATAGACCTGCTTGATCTCGCTCTCGGGAACCGGTTCGGCTGCCGCCAGCGCATCGGCATTCAGCACCACATATTCGAGCCTGACCTGCTCGGGAACCTGGAAACGCGCCTTGTTCGCCTCGTAGTAGGCCTGGACAGCCTCGGGCGTAGGTTTGACCTGTCCTGCAAACTGCGCCGAAGTCAGTGCGCTTTCGGCCACCTCACGCCGCTGGACCCGGAACGCCGCAAGCTGTTTGGCTGCCGTTTTGGATGCGATACCGGCCTCTGAAAGTGCCGCGGCAAGCTGCTGGATCATGAGATCGCGCCGCAGCGAGTTCTCGAAGCTGGCGGTCAATTGCCCTTCCGCCTTCAGCGTGGCTTCGTAGCGATCCTTGGAAAACTTGCCGTCCACCTGGAATGCCGGTATCGATGCAATGATCTCCCGCAGGCGCTCGTCGCTGATGTTCAGACGCAAGCGCACCGCCTCCTGGGTGAGCAGGCGCTGTGAAATCATGCCTTCGATCAGTTCGCTGCGCATCTCCGGGGAGTCCAGCATGGCGGCATCGAAATTCTGACCGAGCATGGAGCGCAGACGATCCTGCTGCTGCTGTAATGCCGAGGAGAACTCCTGCTCAGTGATCTTCTGACCATCTACGGAGGCCACTTCAGTAGTGGCATTCAGGGCCTGGTAGGACTCAACGCCAAAAAAGGCGAAGGGCAGCACCATCAGCCCCAGTATCACCTGCATCAGGCGCTTGTTGTTGTGTACCCAATCGAACATGCTCATGCGGGCTTATCTCGTGAGGTGCGGGCTGCGGTGCCTGGCGGGCTGCCGGACAGCGCGAGCATCAGAAACGAAAAAGGCGAACCGCAGTTCGCCTGGAAGACTTGGCGGAGTGGACGGGACTCGAACCCGCGACCCCCGGCGTGACAGGCCGGTATTCTAACCAACTGAACTACCACTCCGCAGCCCAACAAAAAAAAATACAAACCAGACGCAAGCCAGGCAAAAAGCCTGGTGGGTGCTGAGAGGCTCGAACTCCCGACATTCGCCTTGTAAGGGCGACGCTCTACCAACTGAGCTAAGCACCCTTCAAAAAACCAGCCCGGCAAGACTGCATCGCCGGGCGCTCTCTGAAGGGACGCTAGTTTACTGCATCCTTCAGCGCTTTACCAGCACGAAACTTAGGAACTTTTGCTGCCTTGATCTTGATCGCGTCGCCAGTACGCGGATTGCGACCGCTGCGAGCTGCACGCTTGCCCACATAGAAGGTGCCAAAGCCAACCAGCGTCACCATGCCGCCCTTCTTTAACGTTGTCTTGATGGCAGTGATAGTTGCTTCGATGGCGCGGCCTGCTGCTGCCTTGGAGATGTCGGCGGAACGCGCCACATGGTCGATGATTTCAATCTTGTTCACTGAATGTCCCCTTGATGATTCTGAATACTGAACGTTTGGATGCCGGCGCCGACAGAGAGTGATTCTATGTATGGGGTCCGGCACCGCAGTAGAAATTCGCAGGTGATTTTATAGCACCCCGTAGATCGGCGTGTTAAGAACGCGTCAGAAAGCCGGGGCATCGCCTTGATCGTCACAATGCCGCACTTCTCACGTCGGCAGGGCCACCGGAATCATCCGGCCGCCCTGCTCCGCAAATCAATGCGTGACGAGTGTGGAGGACTTGTCGTCCGCCACCGGGGGCTGGGATGGCGGCTCGACCGCCTTGCGCGGTTCAGGCATGCGCTCAAGTGCTCGCTCGAGAACCTCGTCGATCCACTTGACCGGCACGATCTCGAGCTTGTTCTTGACGTTGTCCGGTATCTCGGCCAGGTCCTTCACATTCTCGCTCGGGATGAGCACGGTCTTGATCTCGCCGCGCAGCGCAGCCAGCAGCTTCTCCTTGAGGCCGCCAATTGCAAGGATCTCGCCGCGCAGCGTGATCTCGCCCGTCATGGCGACATCGGCACGCACCGGTATGCCAGTGAGGACCGACACCATGGCCGTGGT
>CAIOZF010000199.1 GCA_903862645.1 uncultured Gammaproteobacteria bacterium | reverse complement strand
GATTGATCATGTGCACTATCCACATAGAGAAGGCACAACAGACAGTGAAGCCTTGTTTCTGGTGGCACTGAGCAAGGGGCTTGTTCACAACCCGATCAACGCAATACAGGCAACTTTGCGAGATATTATCAAAATTATGGCTCGACACCATTCGAACGAGCCGATGCGAATTTCCTGTGCTTTGACCAACGGAAAAGATATCTGGGCCTTTAGATATTCGAGCGATGACCGGTCACCCAGTATGTACTTCGGTTCCCCTCACACACGTGCCAGTGAAGAAGCCTCGCACCCCATCACAACAATTGCATCAGAGCCATCTGATTCCGATGCTGCTCACTGGTTCAAGGTTGAGGAGAGCAATGGCGTTCATTGGACTGAACGCGGGTTAGAGCATTTCAGAATAATCATCTGACCCCAATAGAAAATCTTGAACTTGTCGATAAGATAACCTGCGACGTTGCTTTCTATTGTAGCGGCCACTTGATAGCCGTCTGGCTGGCGTGCGCGGTCGCCTTCGATTAGGATCACTCCTTACCGGACGGTCGGGAAGTGGCGAAAGCCGTTTCGCGCGCAAGCACACGCCGCCGGATAGGAGGGGAACCCAATGTCGTCAAAATTTTTGAAAATCGCAGCAGCCGCATCCATTCTGATCGGCTCCGCCATGCTCAGCCAGGTTCGCGCACAGGGTGCATCCACTTATCCCAATCAGCAGATCCGGTTCATCATCACCCATCCCGCCGGCGGTCTGCCGGATACGGTCGCCCGCATTTTCGGCCGCAGGCTAGAGCAGCGCCTTGGCCAGTCCGTAATCGTGGAGAACCGCTCGGGCGCCAACGGCGCAGTGGCGGTCACCGGAATGCTCTCGGCGCCAGCCAATGGCTACACGTTTGTTGTGACTGACGGCGCAATCTGGACCGTTAATCCACAGATCAACCCACAATTGTCTTATGCGGTGAAAGACATCCGGGCCGTGAGCTTTTTGGCCAGCGCGCCGCTGTTTCTGGCCGTTCACCCCAAGGTGCCCGCTAACACGCTGGATGAATTTCTGACCTATGTCCGCGCCAATCCGGGCAAGTTGAACTACGGCTCCAGCGGCGTGGGCAGCAATCATCACCTGTCCATGGTCGCGATGGCCCGCGGGCTTAATTTCGATGCGACGCATGTTCCCTTCAAGGGCACGGGTGAATCGGTCCCGGCGCTTCTGGGGGGGCACGTGGATGCGCTGTTCTCTGCCTATCCTTCGCTGATCGGCGCCAATGAGGCAAAGACGGTGAAGATGCTGGCTGCCAACGGCGCCAAGCGCTCGACCCTCGCGCCTGATCTTCCCTCGATCGCAGAAAAGGTCCCGGGGTATGATTATGCGGTGATTATCGGGATGTACGCGCGCACGGAGACCCCGGACGCGGTTGTTGACAGGATTGCGGCTGAAAGCGCCGAAATCGCCCGTGAGCCCGAGATCATCCAGCGCCTTACCGTTCTTGGGGTGGAGGCCATAGGCTCCGGCCCGCAGGCCTTCACTACGGCCCTGCAGGAAGAAACAAAGCGCGTAGGCGCGCTCATTGAGTCAGCCGGCCTCAAGATGAAATAAGGGACTATGGGCGGTTTTGGGGGGCTCGCGTGCTCCTCAGACCGTCACGCTCTGTCAGTCGTCAGAACATTTGGCTCAGATTGCGGCTTAGATTAGCGGAGTTTTAGCCTCATCTTGCGGTTTATATTAAGCGGCGATCTTGCAGTATAAACAGCAGTGACAATGTGTACCACTGAACTGGCTTTAATCTCGGCTTAAAAGTGTATCGGTCCTGTTAGGCCCTCTTTATGGCTTTGAATGGCACGGGGGGCTGGTAGGATGTTAACAGTGGAACTCTATGCCGGGATACGACGTGCGGTGATTGCTTGCTCGGTTTTTTCCGCTCGCTGGAACTCCCCACAGGCCGCTCCTTCTCTAAACGGGAGATTTACGGCGACGATGTCAACTGAGAGAAGCGAGTACCATCAGAAAGTACAAAGTACACTTGCTGATTAGGTAGGCCAATTAATCCTGGTGATATCGCGGACGCCATCCATGATGCGGACTATCTGGACTATTTCGTTGTCAATTCGGTAGAGCACCAGCCACCTTTCGGAGACGATTGAACGGGCATCATTTGAAATTTCGGGCCGTGCTCTTCCTAATTCTGGATGGGCGCCCAGGGAGCGGCATGTCGCTTCGATCTGGCTATAGACACGGTCAGCTACAGCCTCTCCATTCCGGGGAGTTACATAAAGCCAAATATCGAGGAGGTCTTGCCGCGCCTCTTTGGTGAAAGATATCCGCGCCAACTCAGAGCGCCTTGGATGCTAGGATGTTTCTGGCCTCTTGCTTCAAAGCCGAGAAGTCGACCTCACCCGCATCGCCACTGTCGATGCCTTGCTGCCAAGCTTGACGCAGATATTGCAGCTTCTCCAACTCTCGCTGCTCAACTCGCTCCATAAGGCGCAAGGCTTCCCTTACGACCTCGCTGGATGAGCTGTAACGGCCCGCAGAGACCTTGCCCTTGATGTATTCCGCCAGCTCGTCTGGAAGAGATATATTCATGTTCATGATTGGGTCTCCTGACGCCAAATCGTATGTATAGCAAAAAATAGCATAATTAGGCATTAGGTTAAACGGAGAATTGAACGACGTCAGCCGGCTGACCAGCATCTGATTGGCTTAGCACGGTTCTTTCCAGCCATCATCAGCATAGCCTTAACTAAGGTAGCTTACTCAATGATCGCAACCAATCGAGCGCAGACTTCGTCGCACAGCTCCTGCGGCAACGTCTCAACCTTGCGCCCATTGCGAGCTCCAATGTCGAGCGCTCTTGGCTGATCGCAGCGCACTACACCAGTAGTCTTGAGGCCAGCACCTTCAAGTGAGACAGCAAAGCCAGCTGTCCTTG
>CAIOZF010000198.1 GCA_903862645.1 uncultured Gammaproteobacteria bacterium | reverse complement strand
GGCAAACGAATATGCGGCTTTGTATGGGCCTATTGACGACACGCTGTGTGAGACAGTTGCCACCTTCAGGCGACACGCGGTTCACAATCCAGATGCTGTGTTCCGCTTGCCTGTTAGTGCGACCCAAGTGGCCGAGTCGCCAATGGTTTGTCCACCACTGTCGCGACTGCAGTGTTGTGCGCCAACTTGCGGTGCGGCAGCAATTGTTCTCGCCTCAAAGGACTTCTGCCAATCCAGGTCCCTGGTGAACCGATCAGTTGTCTTGCGCGGAATTGCCCTGGAGACCGACACTGCCGCAACTTTTGATAGTCATTCGGCGATGCAACTGATGGGCGTTAACGAGACGCGGCGGGCATCGCAAAGGGTTTTTGAAATGAGCGGGTTGGACGTAAGCGATTGCCAGTTGGTTGAACTGCATGACAGTTTTTCTATCAATGCTTTGGTCTCTATGGAAGCACTTGGTCTGGCTGAGCCAGGTGGCGCCGTGCGCTTGGTGGCCGATGGAAATCATACTTACGGCGGGCGTTGGGTAATCAATCCCTCGGGCGGATTGATTTCAAAGGGACATCCTTTAGGTGCCACCGGCACGGCCCAAGTAGTCGAACTGGTCCGACAACTTCGAGGTACGGTCGGAGAACGCCAGGTTCCTGGGGCCAGAGCGGGTCTGGCACACAATCAGGGCATCGGTGGTGCGACGGTCGTGACGCTGTTGACGGCGGATTGACGGATCGCTGACATCTGCCTGGACGTCAAATGCCAAACCCCTGGAGCTTTGTGATGAGTTTCCGATTGATCGTGAGTCTGGCGTTTCTAAGTGTTCATCTTTTGGGGAATTCGACAGATCTGTCTGATGTTGGCCCGATGCGGGTGCAGAGTCTGGAATTCGCTGGTCTGGTGGACAAAGCCCGAGGTGATCGGCGCGTGCCGGTGAAGGTGCATTACCCTGATGCCACCGGGCCGTTTCCAGTGATCGTGGTTTCTCATGGAGCAGGTGGCAATTGGGACACACACCTGGCCCAAATTCGACATCTGGTGTCGCATGGCTATGTGGCGCTGAGCGTCGAACACGTGGGCAGCAATACAGAAAAACTGCGCCAGACGGGAATTTCTTTGCGCTCACTGACCCAGATGATTTATGACGCAGGCGAGGTAATTGCCCGACCCGTGGACATCCATTTTGTGATCGATCAAGCGCAAGAATGGAACCGTGGTGATGCTACTCTCAAGGGGCGAATGAATCTGGGCAACCTGGGCATGCTCGGTCATTCTTTTGGGGCATACACGACCATGGTCATTGGCGGCATGCGCCCGGCACTCGACTGGATACGCCCGATACTTGGCTCGGGGAAGGGATTGGGGCCTGACCTTCGCGACGGCCGGGTGCGCTGTGGCGTAGCGCTTTCGCCGCAGGGCGCGAATGAGCCATTTTTTCATGAAGAGAGCTTCGCAAGTTTACGCATGCCTTTGATGGGCATTTCGGGGACGCTCGACCGACAGCAAAATGAACTCCCAGCCGAAACCCGCTACCTGGCATTCGATTACTGGCCGACAGCGCAGGGCCAGCACCGGTTTGTGTGGCTTGCCAATGCCAAGCATCTGGACTTTACCGATTCCTCAGGATCGGGTCAGATTGCGCGGCCTTCCCCCACACGCGCAGACGTTCAGCCGCTGGTCAAAGCGGCGACCTTGATGTACTTCGACGCTTGTCTGCGCGATGACCGGTCCGCGCTGGCCGCACTGAACGCAGAGGGCCTGCGACCCTACCTGAGAGGCGCCGTGAACAGCGTCGAAGTCAAATCCAAGTAAGCGCTTGATTCGGACTAGCTATGCCAGAAACTTACCGACTGCTGGGTGGGCCAGGATCCCCGTATTCCATGAAATTGCGCGCCATCCTGCGCTACCGCCGCCTGCCACATGTGTGGTTGGTTCCCAACGGATACCTCAGCAGCGGAGGTGAGTTAAGGGACGCCGGCAAAAGCATGATTCCAGTGCTGCAATACCCCGACGGCAGCTACTGGGCAGATTCAACACCCCTTGCCTACGCATTGGAAGCACGACACCCTGCGCAGCGGTCCATCATTCCGCCCGATTCAGGTCAGGCATTCATTTCGCATCTAATCGAAGACTTCGCCGATGAGTTGCTGGTGGCAGCCATGTTCGATCTGCGTTGGGGGTCGGGTCTGGACCAGCGGTTTTGCGCCGTGCGCCAACTGTCGGGCTGGATGTCGCCAGTGGCCAACGATTTGCTTGAGAAGCGCGTGGCACAGTTCACCGAACGGCAGTCGACTCAGCAGGCCAAGCTCGCACAGGGCGACAACCACAGCATACTGATAGGCCTGTACCGTCAAGTTCTCGTGCTAATCGAGGGCATGCTGGAGCAGACGGCCTTCCTCTTTGGGGGGCGACCCAGCCTGGGCGACTTTGGCCTGTACGGGCCATTGGTGCAATGCGCCGCCGATCCTTCGGCCAGCGCCATCATGCGACAAGACGCGATCAGAACCTTTCAATGGACGCAATTGCTTGACGATGCCAGCGGTATCGAAGGTGAATGGCTTGCTCCGGAAGACAACAACCAAGTGGTGGAGGGGCTGCTGAAGCTGATTGGCAGGGTTTACCTGCCATTCCTGTTGGGACACGCTCGGGGTGTCGTCGAAAGCAGTGATACTTTTACCGTACAAATTGGCGACTTGATCTGGAAGGGCTATCCCAAGCCGTACAGGCTCAATTGCCTGATTTGGTTACGACGTGAACTGGCCGATATGCCGGTTAGCGCACGTGAGCGAATTCGAGCCCTGCTTGAGCGTCACGATTGCTGGGATGCACTTCAACCGGATGCACTGAATGAAGCGGATGTGCCAGCAATGCTTCCAGTCTGAAAGACCCAAAACACAAGCCGGTTGACTTTTTAGTGGAAGCAAGCGGATTCTTCTCCTGCACGCTCCCGGTCAAAACAATAAGGGAGATCTACATCGATGAACCTAAGAACTGGCCCCCATTTTTCCAAACAGGAT
>CAIOZF010000197.1 GCA_903862645.1 uncultured Gammaproteobacteria bacterium | reverse complement strand
GAGTGAAGAAAGTTGAGAAGAAATTCTGCCTGGCACCCACGGAAACCCAGATGAATGTCGGAGATGAAGATACTGCGGTACTTCGTCTTGCGCGGTGCGTTTTCAGCAATCATTGCATGACCTCATGGTTGCGGATTTGCAGCACAATGTAGAGGGGTTTGATGACCATCGAGTGTCATTTATGTGATGGATTAATGACAGGATCATGCATACGTCGAACTGTCACATATTCACACTAAAATTTGCAACAGTGTGACAGGATGACTGGGCGCGGGGATCAAACTGCGATGTAAGCGGGCTCGACAATGTGAGGCGTGCAACGAGATGTCGCGAATTATCTATGGGGTTTCTGGAGAGGGTTCCGGGCATTCATCGCGGGCAAGTGAAATATTGCGTCATCTGCTGGAGAGTGGGCATGAGGTGAGGGTAGTCAGTTACGATAGAGGCTATCGAAATCTGAGCCCCGATTTCACATGTCTGCAGATAGAGGGGCTGAGAATTGTCAGTGTGGACAATCGCGTGAATGTGATCAGGACGCTTTGGCAGAATTTGATTCGCGTTCGTGTCGCCGTATCTCGTCTGCGGGAACTTGCGGCATTGTTCAAGCAGTTCCGTCCCGATTGTGTGATCACCGACTTTGAGCCGGCGACAGCTTGGTTTGCTGTTCGGCGTGGCTTGCCTCTGATCAGTCTCGATAACCAGCATCGCATGCGTTACATGGAGTTTAAGGTTCCACATCGATTGCGATTCGAGCAATGGCAAACCAAATTGATTATTCGATGCATGATTCCGGAACCTGATGTAGCGCTCGCAATCACGTTTTTCCGTGGTGCGGTCAGTAACGGCAGAACTTTTCTTTTTCCCCCTATACTGCGGCGAGAAGTCAGGGCGCTGCAATCGCAGCAGCATGGCTTTCATCTTGTTTATCTAACGGGCAGTTATGATTCTCTGATTGGTCTGCTTAAGCAGTTTACGGAGCACAGATTTCGAGTGTATGGCTACAACCGGCATGACACTGACGAGAATCTAGAATACCGGGAATTCAGTGGGGATGGATTTCTGCAGGATCTGGCTGCTTGTGAGTCCGTTGTTGCGACGGCCGGGTTTACGCTGATCAGTGAAGCTATCCACCTTGGCAAACCTTACCTGGCTTTTCCGATGCAAGGCCAGTTCGAGCAGCAACTCAATGCGCTTTGCCTGGAAGAGCTTGGGCTGGGAATGAATGCCCAGGTCGCAGACCGCAGTACACTGGATAGATTCTTTGCCAGGCTGCCGGAGTTGGCCGCGCATGCTGAGGCGCGGCGGGCTGCTGGTGGGGACGATGAGGCGCATGGCGGAGGTTGCGCGATCGAGGTCATGCTGGATCGCCTGTTGGCGGATGATCTGGGGTTGTTACGTCAGTATCAGTGTCAGCATCGTGGCCGCACTAGAACAGCCATTTGAGGGCCGACTTGAAATCCGCTTGAGCGCCCGCTGATCAGGCATCGATGTGTGGGCGCCCCGCGCCATTCTTTACAACGTCTACATTCCCTCCATTTCCGCGCTCCAGTTGTAACGGTACCAGAGAGTTGCGACTGCGCGCACAACTATGGTGCAATCGCAGAGTTGCAGTTTTCCTCGGCGATTTTCATGGAAATCAATTATGGCTGGCAGTCTCGATGTAAATCTCAATACAGTTTATCAGGATGTTCTGCGTCGAAATCCAGGAGAGACCGAGTTTCACCAAGCGGTGCTCGAAGTGCTGGAGACATTGGGGCCAGTTCTCGCCAAATATCGCGAGTTTGCGGAAAAAAAGATAATTCAGAGAATCTGCGAGCCTGAGCGTCAAATTATTTTTCGTATTCCCTGGCAGGATGACCGGGGGCAGATTCAGATCAATCGCGGCTTCCGAGTTCAGTTCAACAGTGCATTGGGTCCCTACAAGGGCGGGATTCGATTTCACCCGTCTGTGTATCTCGGGATTATCAAGTTTCTTGGTTTCGAACAGATTTTCAAGAATGCCCTGACCGGTCAGGGCTCGGGCAACGTGGCGATCAAGGAAGTCGAGCGTCGTCTTATCAGCGACTATGCCGATGAGAGGCCGGGGTCGCGCTATATCAATGGCGGCAATGTATGGAGTATCCCGTGCCAGTTGGCTTTGCCCTGTGCTACACAAAATGAGCTCGACGGAGACGATGCAATGCTGCTCCTGCGCAACGGTTGTATCGCCGTCCTCGAGGGCGCGAATATGCCTACTACGCCGGAAGGCATTCGCCTGTTTCAGTCGGCGGGGATCTTGTATGCTCCTGGCAAGGCTGCCAATGCTGGGGGCGTGGCGTCCAGCGCATTGGAGATGCAGCAGAATGCATCCCGTGACTCCTGGAGTTTTGAATACACGGAAAAACGCCTGCATCAGATCATGATTGATATCCATGCCCGCTGTTTTGAAACGGCTGAGGAATTCGGTATGCCCGGCAATTACATAGCGGGCGCCAACATTGGCGGATTCATCCGCGTGGCCCGCTCCATGAGCGCCATGGGATTGATCTGAAGGGGCATCCTGAGGGAGTGCGACAGTCTGTAACACAGTACCCTTAATCGAATTAAGGGTTATCATAAGTTAGCCTGTTGAATTACTGACTATGGATGGATTCGGCTCCTCGACGGTGGTACATTACAGGGGTTTTGAGTTGCTCCTCCCTGACAGAAATAGGGCGGCGACATGGAAATACAAAGTATCTCAGCGCCTTAGACGCTGAAACTCCATTTAGTTAGAAAAATCAGACATGGGGCCCAACAAGTGAACATAACCCTAACACGCAGACGATTCATCAAAAGCGTTATCTTTTCGGCCGCTGCCGCAAGCAGTGGAGCCGCATGGTATATGGCTTCTGCCGCATCCAATCCGGCCGGAGGCGTAGAGCGCCTGGTATCCATCAACGTCAACGGCCGCGTACGGCGCGTCGACGTTCTCCCGCAGGAAACTCTTGCGCACACCCTTCGGTACAAGCTAGGTCTCACCGGAGCCAAGGTTGCTTGCAACCGTGGTGAGTGCGGTGCCTGCACAGTGCTGATCGATGATGTCAATTACTACGCATGCTCCACCCTGACGCACAACGTCAAGGATCGCGCGGTGACGACAGTTGAAGGTCTTCGCGCTGAAGACGGCACACTGCACCCGGTGCAGGCTGCCTTCATCCAGGAATTGAGCCCTGCGTGTGGATTTTGCACATCAGGACAAGTGATGTCAGCAGTCGCACTGCTCAAGGCTAATCCAAGGCCAACTCGTCAGGAAGCACGCGAGGCAATGTCAGGCAACCTCTGTCGTTGCGGGGCTTATGATCACTATCTGAATGGCGTAATGCGCGCCTCGGGGCAACTGTCATGACCTATATGCATATTGGTAAAGATTTCACTCCACCGGATGTAGAAGCTAAAGTTACCGGTGCGGCTCGATACACTGAAGATTTCCGTAGAGACGGAATGGTGTTCGCCCGTTTGCTGACCAGTCCGCTGCCCAGCGGTCGCGTTGTCAGTATCGACGCCTCTGAGGCATTGGCAATGGAAGGCGTCCTCGGTATCTTCACCGCAGACGACCTGCCGCCCTCACTGCCTCCTGCCAACCCGGCGCTGGCCAAAGACTTCATCACTTACATTGGCCAGCCTATCTTGGCCGTGGCCGCTGAAAGCGATCTGATCGCCGAGAACGCGATCGAGAAAATCAAGATTGTGTTCGAGCGTCGCCCGTTCGTCACTGACCCTCTGGACACGCTGTTGGAAGGCGGACCCGATCCCTACCCTTCAGGCAACACGCTAGTCAGAAACGCCAGCGCGGGCGCGGCGGCTGCCGGTACTACGGCATCCGGCACTGACGTCGGTCGCATCAAGTGGTCTCTGGACCAGGTGACTGCGTTCCGTAACGGCCGCGAGCCGGTTGGCGCGACTTTCGGCGACGAGTGGACGTATGGTGATGTGGCTGCGGAATTTGCGCAGTGCAAAACTATCGTCGAAGAACCTTTCGTGACTATCGGTTATCCACACCATTCTCTGGAACCACGCTCAGGCATGGCGTACTGGGAAAACGGCAAGTGCTACTTCCACGGTTCTCTGCAGAGCCACACGGTAGGACACGCACAACTGTCTGCAATGCTTGAAATCGATCCTGCCAACCTGGTATTCATCAACGAAAACACCGGCGGCGGCTTCGGGTCCAAGATTTTCCCGTATCCGATAATGGCGGTTACCGGCAAGTTTTCTCGCCAACTGAACCGTCCGCTGCAAATGCGTATTACCCGCGAAGAAGAGTTCTATATTGGCTCTGCCCGCTCCGGTATGCAGGGTTGGCTGAAGGTCGGTCTGAAGGATGACGGCAAAGTCGGCGCAGTCGACGTGATTATCGTCAACGACGCAGGTTCAGGCGGTGGTGGCAGCGCAAGCTCCTCAGCAGAACATATCTCCATTATGTATCAGCCTGCCGCAATGCGTTTCCGTGGTGTAGCTCTTTATACCAACACCACTCCGCGCGGTGCGCAGCGTGGCCCCGGCCAGAATGAAATGGCTTCTGTGCTTGCGCCGATCATGGACAAGGCCGCCCGAGAGGGTGGTTTCGACCGCCTTGCAGTGCGTCGTGCCAACGCGCCACGTCCGGATGCGAAGTTCGGCCCCCGTCAGGGCGGTCTCTCCAGCTCTTATATGCCGGAAGCCATCGAGAAGGCGGCTGCCATGTTCCGTTGGGATGAGCGTGTTGCTCAGCCTAAAGTGACAGCTGGCAACAAAGTGCGCGGAATCGGTCTCGGCATGGGTTATCACTCAGCCGGTGCCAGTGGTTACGACGGCCTGTTGCGTATCGGCACCGACGGCAAAATTTACCTGCACACTGGTGTCGGTAACCTCGGTACCTACTCTTACGCAGGTGTTCTGCGAGCTTCTGCTGAAGCGCTGCAGTGCAGCTGGGAAAATTGTGTAGTGGTTTATGGCAACAGTGATCTGAACCTGCCACACAGCACCTACCAGGGTGGCAGTAACACTATATTCACCGAAACTCGCTCCAGCCACGTGGCTGCGCTCGATGCCATCAGGAAACTGAAGGAAATCGCTGCTGCAGAACTCGGTGGTGCTGCTGATGACTACAGTGTTGGTGGTGAGCGCGTGTTCCTGACAAGCGATCAAGCCAAAGGTCTGACGTTCGCCGAAGCAGCACAGAAAGCAATTGATCTGGGCGGCGAGTACAGCGGCCAGGTTTACCCGGAAGACATCAACGCCACTACCAAGCGTTCCGTTGAAGCAATGAAAGGCACCGGTCTGATCGGTGTCGCCAAGGACACACTGCCCAAAGAGGGCACTGCACCTGGCTTCGCAATCGCTTTCGTAGAGATCGAAATGGATCTGGACACTGGTAAGTACGACATCACCGACTACACCGCTGTTGCCGAGTGCGGCACTGTGGTGCACCCGCAGGGCCTGAGTCAGGCCATGAACGGTGGCGGTGTGTGGGGTATCGGCATGGCAGGCTATGAGCGCCACGTCTATGACTCGCAGAACGGTCTGCCTGCCAACGTGGGCTTCTACCAAGCCAAGCTGCCGACATACCTCGACGTTCCGGCCAAGATGCTGACAGCTGGCATGGATATGCCTGATCCGCAGAGTCCTGTTGGCGCACGTGGAATCGGCGAGCCAGCCCAGGGTTGTGGTGCTGCCGCACTGATGAGCGCCATCTCCGACGCACTTGATGGACATTTGTTCAACCGCACGCCGGTCACTCCGGACATGATCGTGAATCATGTCGCGCAGAATGGCTTTAATACCGGCGATTTGAAAACGAATACATTCTGAGGTTTTTAAAATGCCATCAAATGACAATATGCCAGAAATGAGCCTCTACCAGCCTGTGCAGGTAGAGGATGCAATAAGCCTTGCCGGTACTTTGGCCGAGCGGGGATGGTTGGTAGGCGGTGGACAAGACACGTACGGCTGGATCAAGGACCGAGCCAAGCGCCCGGAAGCCCTGATCGATCTGAACGGCATTGAGTCCATGCGTGGTATCAGTGAAACAACCGACGGCATCGAAATTGGTGCATTGGTCACGCTGACCGAGCTGGCCAACAACTCGCTGATCAAAGAGCGTTATTCACTGCTGTCATCTGCAGCCGGTCGTGTGGCCAGCCCGCAGATTCGCAACATCGGCACGCTGGGCGGCAACGTCGCTCAGGACGTACGCTGCTGGTATTACCGACGCGGGCTGAATTGCTACCGCGCTGGGGGTAACCTCTGCTACGCCGACACGCCGGAAGGCCAGAACCGTGAGCACGCCTTGTTTGGTGCCAGCCGTTGTGTGGCGGTAACGCCAAGCGACACGGCTCCTGCCCTGGTTGCGTTGGAAGCACAGATGGTTATTCGCAATGCCGGTGGAGAGCGCATTGTGGCCGCAGAAGATTTCTTCGTCGGTCCCGATGTCGATATCCTCCGAACGACAGTGCTGCGTCCCGGTGACGTCCTCACCTCTGTTCGTATCCCTGCCAAGTGGGCGAACGCCGAGTTCTACTTCGAAAAAGTAGCAGACCGCAATGTCTGGGACTTCGCACTGGTCAGCATCGCTGCTGCCATGAGAGTCACTAACGGAACGATTGAAGAGTCACGCATGGTCGCTGGCGCGGTGGAATGTACACCACGCCGATTGACCAATGTGGAGCAGGCCATTCAAGGCCGTGCCCGCAATCAGGAAACTGCTGATGCGGTAGCTTCTCTGGCTAGCCAGGGTGCCACGCCCTTGAACTACAACCACTTCAAGATACCGTTGATGAATAATCTGGTGAAGCGCGCACTAACCGTGTGATGCTCTGCTGAGCTTTGAACTACCGACAGGCTCGCCAAGGCTTCCATGCTTTGGCGGGCCTGTTGTTTTATGGCGTCACTGCAATTCCTATTCTTTGAAGCAATTTCACCATGACTGACAACGCCAACCTCTACGCTGATTTCTCCGTGTACTACGATCAGTTCTGTGCCGAGGTCGACTACGCGGAGCAATGCGAATTTGCTCAGCGCGCGTTTGTCTGTTTTGCCGAATCTGGCGGGCGTGACTATATGGATCTGGCGTGTGGCACTGGGCAGCATCTGCTGCATATGCTGGGCCGTGGTTTTACAGGGACGGGGCTGGATAACAGTCCGACCATGCTGGCCCTGGCGAAAGATCGATGTCCAAAGGCTCGATTTCTCTTGTGCGATCTGGCGGCCTTCGATGAGGTGGCGCAGTTTGATCTCATTACCTGCTTTCTCTACTCAATTTACTACAGTCACCCAACTTCGGCGCTGCGAGAGACGCTGCTGAGGGCCTGGCAAGCGCTAAAGGCCGGCGGGATATTCATCTTCAATACCGTGGATGTTGGTGGTATCAGCAATCAACGCAGCACCCTCACCAGTTTGAGCGATGGCGATGCGCATCTGGGATTCGAGTCCGGTTGGCGCTATTGCGGAGAAGAGGAGGTGTTGAATCTGTTATTGACGACCACCCGCCTGTCACCATCAACTGTACAACGCTGGTCTGAGCAGCACATCATGACGGCGCTGTCCTTGCGGCAGTTGCAGGCCATGTTGAACGAAGTCGGTTTCGACGTGACAATCTTGGAACACGATTACCAGCGCTTGATTCCCTGGGGTGGAGAGAGCTTCAATGCGGTGGTGATTGCCAAAAAGTCAGTGGCGGCTGTTGGTTGACCATGAGCCAATGACACCTTGCCTCCGAGCAGATCGTGGGTGTTTTAGATGACAATGAACTGACCCATGATGCCGAGGTTTCGTGTCCGGGAGGAGGGGGGCCTTCGCGGTCGAGAATCTGGAGATGTCCGGTATAGCTATGGAGTGGGTGCTACATCGGGTAATTGTTGAAGATTTCCCAGATCTCGGTTTTACCGGGTTTTACACGTTCGTTGATGAAGTCCATGGTCATCACGCGAGAAACACAGAGAAGCGCAGGGCCGGGCTCAGGAAGCTGTCATTGATTCCCAGCGAGGGTGTTTTCACGCCTTGGATAAATTCCGGCTCGCCCTCCTCATTCAGGGTTTCCACGTAGGAGTTGGCATGGTGAACAACAGCCTTCGCATTCCCGGCAGGCTTCACTTGAATCGCCTTGATGCAGCGATCGCTGGTCAGTCCGGTCATCACGTAGGGGCGGTGCCACATGTCGTTACCCAGTGCTGGCACATCGATCGGTGCGGAATCCAGCACCAGATTTGGCTCGCCGAATTGCGCTGCGAAACTCCACTGATCGGGGTCCGGCAGATTGGCAACAGGGTGTGAGCGATCGCCCCAGTCGCCTTCCTGAGCACCTTGCTGTACCCAGGCGGTACTGATGTCAATCTCACTCTGTGCTAGTCTCCAGTCGCCCTGCAACTCCTGAATACCGATCCCGTGATCGTAGGCGTAGGGGGGCATCTCTCTGTTTTCAACGCGATACTGAATGAGCGGTGCCCAGGGACGAACCTGCTCATAGTTCGTCAATTGCATGGGGCCGACGCCGCCTTCGCGGTGGCAGACGGCACAGTTATCGGTAATGATCTGTGCCACGTGATCGGCGTAGGTGACCTCGCCGGTATTGATCGACAAAGCTGACTGGGCCTGTGCCTGTCCGGCGACACCCAACACGGCCAACACTGCGAGGCCGAGGGCGCCGTTCTTACAGATTTTTGCACTAGAACACTGCTTTATTCTCATTCTTGTCTCCTAGCATTGCGTTGAGTTGCGGTAAGTTGTCTGGATCAAATTTCTGAGTCCACCTGGTTGGGTTATCGCCACCCTCATGAATTCCATTAGGGACAATGGACAGGGGTGCAGATGCTGGAAAACTGATTGGTCATTTTTTTGGAACGCTTAATTTATATCAACAAAAATTTGCAAAGTGCAGCTGCAAAAATTGCTAATTTTAACGTTGCGAAAGAATTTTTGAATGAGAAGACGAGGGTGCGGCTTAGTCCGCCATCACTCGATGCATCGCGTCGGCAGTGCGCCAGCGGCCGCTCAGCAGTCGCAGCACAAAGGCCACAGCGATGGCGACGATCAACAGGCAAAACACCAGCCACGAGGCTTTGGGGCCAAAGTCCCACACGCGGATGACCAGATACTGAATTACCAGCATGACCCAGTGCAGGGCGGTGGAGGTCAGCATTACCCAGCGTGTGTCACCGGCTCCGCGCAGGACGCCTCCGGCCACCTGAATGATGGCATCCGCCATGGTGTAGCAGGAAAGGCCCACCATCATGAATGTTGCCAGTGTCCGGATCTCCGAAAAATCCCCCGTCGGTGGTGCAAATACCTCGACCAGTGGAAAGCGAAACAGAATGTAGATCAGACCCAGTACCGAGGAATAGCCAATGCCGATCACGAACCCGGCGGTGATGACCTCGTTGGCCTTCTCCATGTTGCGCCCCCCCACCGAGCGCCCAATCAGGCTGACCAACCCGATGTTCAGGCCGATCATGGGCACAAATGACAGCATATCCCAGTTGAAGACAATCGCCGCCGCGGCGCCGTGTGCCACACCATAAGACTGAAACATCAACAGGAACAGGTTGAATGCCGCCACGTTCAGAAACAGCTCCAGGCCCGAGGGCAGTCCAAGACGCAGGTAGCGCCGCAGGATGGCGAAGTCAATACGCAATGATGCCGCCACCTGAAACTTCTCGCGGTTGTGCCGAGCGAGATAGAACACCGCAAACAGGGCCAGTGAAAACAGTGTCGAGATCACGGTGCTCCATGCCGCACCGCTGATGCCCATCGCGGGGAAACCGAGTCTGCCGAATGCCATCGCCCAGCACAATGGAACATTCAGCAGCAGCCCTGCCACGTCGCACACCATCACCACGCGGGTCCGACCTATACCGGCAAAGTAGGAGGCCAGGCACGTCTTGAACAGGGTAATTTGTGCGCCAACCATAAGAATTTGAAAATAGGTGCTTTCCAGCACGACCACCTGCGGATCGTGATCCATCGCCGAAAAGATGCGCACAACATACAGCGTGATCAGCATCATCAACGGCTGGCACGCAATTGCCAGCAGCAGTCCCTGCGTCACCACGCGAGAGCATTTGGCGAGCTCTCCGGCCCCCAGATACTGGGCCACCAGAGCATTGGCGTAGGAGAGCAGCCCGGAGAAAAAACACACAGTAAAGAATGTCGCCACGCCGCCACCTAGAGCCGCCGCCATATGGGCAGGGTCGATCTGCGACATGAAGTAACGATCGGTAAACGTCATCACCGCGAACGCGCCCTGCGATACCACCATGGGCAGCGCGATGCCAAAGAGGGTGCGCAACGTGGCGCTGTTGAAATGCCAGCGGTTTGACATGAGTGGATGCCGTCTGACCAGGAAGTGGGCAAGCATGGTAAGGCATTTTTGGTTTAGACTGCATCACATAACGACAAGAAAAACCGAGGAAGCGTTGTTGTATGAGACTGCAATGGGTAGACCTGAGGACCCTGCTGATGATCCGGGGGTGAATACAATTTCTCGATCAGATTCATAGTTTATTCGTATTTAAAAGTTTACTTTGATCGCTTTACTATATCGTTCGAGAGCGCAACTCAGCCTCACCACTGCAAAATTGTACAAGGAGCAAATCATGAATAATGAAGATAAATGCCCATTCACTGGCAGCCATGGTGCCCGCACTCAAGTCAGTGCCCAATCCAATCAGAACTGGTGGCCGAACCTGCTCAATATCAGCATCCTTCACCAGCACTCCTCCAAGTCCAACCCCATGGGTGGGGATTTCAATTACGCCGAACAGTTCAAGACACTCGATCTGGCAGCCCTGAAGAAAGACCTTTACGCGCTGATGACGGATTCTCAAGACTGGTGGCCTGCCGACTGGGGGCATTACGGTCCGTTGTTTATCCGCATGTCCTGGCATGCGGCGGGAACTTATCGTATCGCCGATGGACGCGGTGGCGCTGGCTCCGGCAGCCAACGCTTTGCGCCTCTGAACAGCTGGCCCGACAACGTCAACCTCGACAAGGCGCGCCGATTGCTTTGGCCCATCAAGCAGAAATACGGCAACAAGATCTCCTGGGCTGACCTGCTGGTGCTGGCCGGCAACTGCGCGATCGAATCCATGGGGCTGCCGACCTTCGGTTTTGGCGGTGGACGCAGTGACATCTGGGAGCCAGAAGAAGATATCTATTGGGGAAGTGAATCAGATTGGCTCGGCGACAAGCGCTACAGTGGTGAGCGCGACCTCGAAAATCCGCTGGCCGCCGTCCAGATGGGCCTGATTTACGTGAATCCCGAAGGCCCCAACGGCAATCCTGACCCGGTCGGCTCGGGCCGCGATGTGCGCGAAACTTTCGCCCGCATGGCGATGAATGATGAAGAGACTGTCGCCTTGGTTGCCGGTGGCCATACCTTTGGCAAGGCCCATGGCGCGGGTGACCCAGCGCTGGTCGGCAAAGAACCGGAAGCGGCGCCCTTGGAGGAAATGGGTCTGGGCTGGAAAAACAGTTTTGGCACAGGCAAGGGGGTCCACGCCACAGGCAGTGGTATCGAAGGCGCGTGGAAGCCTAACCCTACGCAATGGGACATGGGCTACTTTGACACGCTGTTCGGATATGAGTGGGAGCTGGTGAAGAGCCCCGCCGGTGCCTGGCAGTGGCGGGCCAAAGACGTGGCAGAGAAGGACATGATTCCGGATGCCCACGATCCATCGAAGAAGTTTAGTCCGATGATGACGACGGCAGACCTGTCGCTGCGTTTCGATCCGATCTATGAGCCGATCTCGCGCCGGTTCCACAAAGATCCACAAGCTTTCGCCGATGCCTTCGCACGGGCGTGGTTCAAGCTGACCCACCGCGACATGGGGCCGCGCTCACGCTATCTCGGCCCCGAAGTCCCGACCGAGGAGCTGATCTGGCAGGACCCGGTTCCTGCGGCGAATCATATACTGATCGACGAGCAGGACATCGCAGCATTGAAGGGCAGTATCTTGGCCTCCGGTCTGTCGATTGCCGAACTGGTTTCGACAGCCTGGGCGTCTGCCTGCACCTTCCGTGGTTCGGACAAGCGCGGCGGGGCGAATGGGGCGCGCATCCGTCTGGCGCCACAGAAGCACTGGGAGGTTAATCAGCCTGCCCAGCTCGCCAAAGTGCTGGCCGCCCTTGGTGCGATCCAGTCGGCTTTCAATGCGGCGCAGAGCAGCAAGAAGGTCTCCCTTGCCGATCTGATCGTGCTGGGTGGCTGTGCCGCTGTCGAACAGGCGGCGAAGGCTGGCGGACACAGTGTGCAGGTGCCGTTCGCGCCGGGTCGCACTGATGCATCGCAAGAACAGACGGATGCCGAGTCGTTTGCAGTACTGGAGCCACGTGCGGATGGCTTCCGCAACTTCGTGCAAGGCAAGCAGGTCGCCCGTGCTGAGGAATTGCTGATCGACAAGGCGCAGCTGCTTACGCTGACCGCGCCGGAAATGACAGTACTTGTCGGCGGTCTGCGAGCCATCAATGCCAACGTCGGTCAGTCCAGCCATGGCGTGTTTACAAAGCGTCCTGGCACCCTGAGCAATGACTTCTTCGTCAACGTGCTCGATATGGCAACGCAGTGGAAACCGACCTCCGCGTCTGCCGATGTGTTCGAAGGGCGTGATCGAGCGACCGGTGCCGTGCAATGGACTGCCGCGCGCGTGGATCTGGTGTTTGGTTCGAACTCGCAGCTGCGGGCTTTGGCCGAGGTCTACGCCAGCAGTGATGCACAAGAAACGTTTGTGCATGACTTTGTGGCCGCCTGGAACAAGGTGATGAATCTAGACCGCTTTGACCTGAGTGTGTGACAGCCAATGAGCAAACCCATTCCTCACTTCACGTTGCTTGGATTCGCCATGCTGATGTGGGCCAGTGATGCCATCGCGCAGGGCGAACAGAACCTGACGATATTCGGCTCAATCGCGAGCTGGCCACCTGGCAAGACGACCTTTGTGTCCGCCATCGAGTCGAATGGACTGCGCCTTCGGCATACTCGAATCGAGGATGAGGCCTGCGGTGCGCGCGATTTTCTGGAGTTTGATGGGCCCATAGGTCCTGATACCGGCGCGATCGTCGAACCTCTGCTCAATGCCATGCAGCCCTGCGGCGCCAGTCCCATACGGGGCACCGTGATCCTCAGTTCAGGAGGTGGCGAGATTGCCGATGGTTACGTGCTGGGAGCACTGCTCAGTCGATATAACGTGGCCACGGCGGTGATGCAGGGCCAGGTCTGTGCGTCGGCATGTGTTGCGGCGTTTCTGGGCGGCAGTCCGCGCTACATGCTGGATAGCGCGTGGCTGGTGCTGCAGTCACCCTATCGCAGTCCGGGCATAGGCATTGATTGTGAGAATGCACAGCAGGCCGACGAGTTAAGGAGTTACTTTGCCGCGCGGCTCGGATCTGAACCGGGTGCATTGCTGCATGAACGTGCCATGAGCAATTGTTCAGCCCCCAGAGGCTGGACCATTGCAATGGAAGAGGGCAAAGAGTTGGCGATTGTTGAAGCCGACAGCAGCCCTTTAGAGCGGCAGCTTGCGGATGGTTCGCTGAATTTCATGGCAGATAACGCCGCGCGGCCGGGAGTGGTCACCACAGCGTCGGGCCTGCAGTACGAGGTTATAAGTCTTGGCTCGAATACCGATGCGTCGGCTCCAGCCTCCTCAAGTCCAGCCGCTTCAAGTCCAACGGCCTCTAGTAGAGTCACGGTGCACTATCATGGCACCTTCGTCGACGGTCGTGTGTTTGACAGCTCGGTGGAGCGCGGGCAGCCGGCGCAGTTTCCTCTGAACCAGGTGATTCCAGGCTGGACTGAGGGGTTGCAACTGATGAAAGCGGGCGACAAGTTTCGCTTCTTCATTCCGCCGGAACTTGCCTATGGCGAAGCGGGAAGGGGGCCGGTGCCCCCCAATACACCCCTGATATTCGAGGTGGAGTTGCTGGAAATTGCCGGCGCGAATTAGGTGCCTTGGCCTCTCGCTGATGCGAGACTAGGGTTTGGCTGGACACTCCGCTTTCGAGAAGGTCAGCTCACCAATGTGTTGTCCGTTCTTGAAGTCATACTGATAGTTAATGGTATCCACCACATTCAGAATGGGAATCAGGTTCGGACCCGCGCACCAGGAGTCGATCAGACTTGGGCGCAGTATCTCCAGATTGCTTTGCGTAATGTCGTTGCCATTGGTAATGAGATTCGCGTAGACAATCTGGATGCTGCCGGCGCCTTGATCGACACAGGTCGTATTGACCCAGGTCGTGACTCCGTCCAGCGCCATGGGTAATTCTTTATTCAGTTCTGCTGTCTTCTCATTGCATTCAGCCATGGCGATCTCTGCCCCAAGGCTATATTGCGGGACAGCAGAAATTAACAGGGAAATGACGAGTAACACGGTTCGCATTTGAAGCATCCTTAATCCAGTGGGTACGCGGGCCAATTTTGCTTCTTTACGGAAGAAAATGCACTAGCCCTGCCTCATTCTGACTTTTACTCTGCCACTGGCAGCGTCACTTCACGCGCTTGCCAGGAAGCGCCGCAGTTCGGCCCAGGTGGCCTCGGGGCTGTCGACCTGGAAGGTATGTCCGCCAGGCATGGCTTTGCCTTGCGCGCGCAGCGACTCCAGCTGCCAGATGCCGAGCACATCATACTGTCGTCCCATGGGGGCGTTATCTCCCCAGAGCACGTTCAACGGACATTCGATTTTTTTGCCAGCGGCAAGATCGGCCTCATCAATACCGATATCCATAGCGGCGGACGCTCGATAGTCCTCGCACATGGAGTGAATGGCCGTCGGATCCTTGTAGATTTCTGCATAGGCCTCGCCCACTTCACCTCGGCCGCCACCGCCGATGAACATGCCAGTGCTGGCAATGATGTCCTCTGGAAACGGCGCTGGGCGCAGGAACAGGAACCAGTGAAAATAGGCTTCCACGAATGCGCGCGTCACATGCGAATACAGGTAATGCGCCGGCACGATATCCAGCACGGTCAGGTTCTTGACCCGCTGCGGATGGTCGAGTGTCAGTCGTCGTGCTACGCGGCCGCCCCTGTCGTGGCCGATGAGTGCAAAGCTCTCGAAACCCAGCATGCTCATCACATTCACCTGATCCTGCGCCATCGTGCGCTTGGAATAGTTGATGTGGTTCTCGCCGCCTTCTGGTTTACTGCTCCAGCCATACCCACGCAGATCGGTGGCAACTACCGTATAGTCCTGCGCCAGATTCACCGCCACCTGTGCCCAGGAAAGATGCGACTGCGGCGCGCCATGCAACAACAGCACGGGTGGTCCTTCACCGCCGACCAGGGTGTGAATCTTGACGCCGTTGGTCTCCAGCGTCTGTGTCTGAAATCCTGGGAACAATCTGGCATCCAATTCTGCGGCGTTGGTTGGCACCTGCGCGAATGACCGGTGTGGCTGCACCAATAGCGAGGTGCCCAGCAGCAGAGCACTTTGTTGCAGAAAAGTCCGGCGGGCAGTTGAGGAAATGGCGGTGCTGGTAGCGTCATCGGTCATATCAGATTGCTCCTTTTTTATCTGCAGAAGGACTCCAGTGGATAGCAGGGGTAGGTCATTGCTGCGACGGGGTTTTTAGCAGACAGCGCTCATTCCACAACATCTCGAATTCTTTGACCTGTTGAGCCCGTGCTTCCGGCGCCGTTGACACCTGCTTGGCAAATGCCATATCAATCATGGCCTGCGCCCAGCTCAGCATCTCCGGGTGGTCGTTGAATTCGCCATTCATTTTATTGATCATCAGCATGATGTCGGCATTCATCTGCCTTGACGTCATGATGTCCGCAGCGAGCTTTGGAATTTCCACGCAGTTTTCCAAAGGCGCTTGCGCGAACGCCGAATTTGCCATCCACATGGACAATACAGCAACAATCAAGAGTCTCATTCGAGTTTCCTTTCGTAGGTCAGGCCGGCACTGGTTCAGAAAACTGTGCCAGAAACAGCTCATGATAGAAACCCTTTTTCTCCATGAGTGCAGCATGCGTGCCCTGTTCAATAATCCGGCCTTCGTTCATGACCAGAATCTTCTCGGCATCTCTTATGGTCGACAGGCGATGGGCAATCACAAAGCTGGTGCGGTTGCTCATCAACTTCTTCATGGCCTGCTGGATCTGCATCTCGGTGCGGGTGTCCACGTTGGAGGTTGCCTCATCGAGAATGAGAATGTCGGGATCAGCCAGAATCGCGCGGGCAATGGTCAGCAGTTGCTTCTGCCCTTGCGAGAGATTGCTGACATCTTCGTTCAGAACCGTGTCGTAGCCCTCCGGCAGCGTGCGAATGAAATGGTCGGCATGGGCGGCAGTGGCCGCCGCGATGACTTCTTCCCGCTCGGCATCCGGGCGGCCAAAGGCGATGTTCTCGTAGATCGTTCCACCGACGAGCCAGGTGTCCTGCAGTACCATGCCGAAATGACTGCGCAATTGCGCACGTGACAATTCCTGCACGGGCCTGCCGTCGATGGTGATGTCGCCACTGTCGAGCTCGTAGAAACGCATCAACAGATTCACCAGGGTGGTCTTGCCAGCGCCTGTCGGACCGACAATGGCCACCACATGGCGTGGCTCGACGTCGAGTGACAGATTTTCTATCAGCGGCTGCTCGGGCTTGTAGCGGAAAGAAATGCTGTTCAATGACACGGCGCCGCGAACTGTTCCTGCGTTTTGAACCTCTGGAGTGAAGCGCGTCAGCACCGGGTCCTGCTCTTCCTTTTCATCGAGGATTTCAAAGACGCGCTCGGCACAGGCAACGGTACTCTGCAGCACATTGGCGATGTTGGCGGTTTGCAGGATGGGCTGAGTGAAGGATCTGGAATACTGAATGAAAGCGACGATACTGCCGACAGTCAGGCGACCACTGTTGATCCACAGTCCCCCTACCACGGCGATCAGCACATAGCCAAGGTTCGAGATAAAGTTCATCGCGGGGAAGATGATTCCGGAGATAAAGTTGGCGCGGCGGTAGGCTCGCGAGAACTCCTCGTTGATGCCGCTGAATTTAGCGATGGAAATGTCCTCGTGACCAAAGGCCTTGACGACCACCTGTCCGGAGAACATTTCCTCGACATGCCCGGATAACTGCCCCAGATGTTTCTGCTGGGCCGCAAAGTGCGCCTGGGATTTTTTGGCGATGAAGACCGTGGCGACCGCATACAGCGGCAGTGTGGCCAGAACGATCAAGGTCAGCGCCGGGCTGATGGTGAGCATCATGATGATGAACCCCAGCAATTGCACCACGGACGTAATCGCTTGGGTGGCACTCTGCTGCAGGGTTGTCGAAATGGTGTCCAGGTCATTGGTGACCCGCGAGAGAATGTCGCCATGGGAGTGGCTGTCGTAGTAGGACAGCGGCAGGCGGCGCAGTTTGTCGCCGACGGCATCCCGCATCCCCTGTACAGTGCGCTGCGAAACACCGGCCATGATCCACTGCGTGCTCAGCATGAGGAGCGACGAGAGCAGGTAGAATGCGAGCAGCCACAGCAACACCTGGGCGATGGCCTGATTGTCGAACTCGGCGCTCTGGCCCTGCAGTCGCAGCATCAGTGTATTGGTGATCAGATCGATCGCTTGTCCCACCAGTTTCGGGCTGAGGATAGTGAACGCCGTGCTGAGAATGGCCAATACCAACACCGAAATCAAGCGCACTCTGAAGGGATTGAACCACGTCAGCAGGCGTTTCAAGGTCGGGCGAAAATTCTTCGCCTTGCGTACTGGTTGACCCATTGAACCCATCGGGCCGCGGTGCATCGTAGGGGCCGTGGATGTAGTAGAAGAAGTGGCCGTCGGGCGTTGATTGTGACTCATGCTGCATCCTCCACACGTAATTGCGATGCGACAATTTCTTGATAAGTCTCACAGGTCTCCAGGAGCTGCGCATGGGTACCGCGCCCGACTATTTCGCCTTCTTCCATGACCAGTATCTGATCGGCATCCATCACCGTGCCGATGCGCTGGGCAACGATGATGATCGTGGCCTCACGCACATCCTGTTTCAGCGCGGCCCGCAGTCTGGCATCAGTCTTGAAGTCCAGAGCCGAAAAGCAATCGTCGAACAAATACACATCGGCGGGCCTGACCAAGGCACACGCGATGGACAGACGCTGTTTCTGTCCACCGGAGAGCTGATTGGGCAT
>CAIOZF010000196.1 GCA_903862645.1 uncultured Gammaproteobacteria bacterium | reverse complement strand
TGTCTTTCGCTGCCGCTTTGCGGAAGGGCTGGGCGATATCCGGATCGTAGTTCATGCCCCAGCGGCCTTCGACATTGCAATTTGCGCTGTGTTCGGCGAGATGACGCCATTGTGCATCGGTCAGCGGTCCGAAGGGCGCAGCGACGATGCGCAGATACTGTTCGAATTCGGCGTAACTGTTGAACAGCGGATTGCGGCCGACATAGGCGCCGATGCGTTCCATCGATGCCTTCGGGATCAGTGTGCCGACATCATTGAGCACCAGACGTTGCAGCGGTGTGTTCGGGCGCGATGCCAGCAACATGCCGAGCATGCCGCCCATCGAAGTGCCGACCCAGTTGATTTCAGTGGCGCCTGCTGCGGTGACCCGCGCCATCAGCGCGGTCATGTCATTCATGTATTGCGGGTAACTGTAATCGTCCTTGTCGGGCAGCCAGTCGCTTTTGCCGCGACCGGCGATGCTGACGCTGATCACCCGCAGATCGTTCTGCAAGGCGGCGGCAAGTGCATCGAAATCGCGGCAGTTGCGAGTCAGTCCGTGCACGCAGATCACCACGCGTTTGTTCGCGGGATCGCCCCAGTCGGTGTAGTGCAGTCGGTGAAAGCCGCCGCTGTTGAGGCACTGCAGATAATCGTCGTGCAT
The DNA here is from genome assembly GCA_903862645.1 of uncultured Gammaproteobacteria bacterium. Lineage (GTDB taxonomy): Bacteria > Pseudomonadota > Gammaproteobacteria > Pseudomonadales > Pseudohongiellaceae > UBA5078. The sequence goes on along the minus strand of CAIOZF010000196.1, from coordinate 2,953 downwards.
TTACAGCCTTTTGTTTTTATTGACTAATTTATGCCAAGCCAGACGAGGCCCCACACACCGAGGCCGATGAAGGCGGTAAGGTGCGCCCAGCTCCACCACAAATAGCGGCGTCCCAGCCTGTCGGGCATTTCATTGGACAGCAGGAACAGCCGTTTGTCGCGTGGCTTACGCAGCAGATGCACGCCTTCGGACTGACGGCCGGTCTGTTCCAGTTGCCGTTTGCGCACTTCACGGATCGCCTGCATGCGAGCCAGTTCCCATTCCTTCAGGCTGATCGTGCCGTCCTCATCGAGGTCAAATCGTTTGAGCAGGCTTTGCCGGTCGTTTTTCCATTCGCTGAGCAGGGCGCTGATGTCTTCGCGCTCCTCGGCGACCGACGGTGCATTGGCGGTGTGAGTGACAAATTCACCGATGGCATACAGCGTATCGCCGGGCAGCAGCAGCCATTCGTTGTATCGCATATTGTCTTTCTGCCAGGACTTGTGCTCGCTGGTGACCACTTCGGCGCCGTCCGGGGAAATCACGCAGGATCCGCTGTCATCAGTGAGAAAGAAATGGGCAACACTGCTGCCTTCGTCGACGGTCTTCCATTTGTCTTCGCCCTCTTTTTCTTCGATGGTGTAACGGTACCAGCAGCAGGGGCTCAGACTGGCCGGGCAATGCACAGCCGAGTTATCAATCAGCCGGCCGATGCCGAGCAGTTCGACATAACCCTGGGCGGCAGAAGCGACTTTGGAGGTCGGCAGGTCGTGGATCTGCCGGTAACGCCGGTGATTGCCAAGCCAGGCGAAAAAACTGACCACGGACATCGCGAGCAGTGCAAATGGCCAGACTTCCGGCGAGTCGGCCTGACCGGCGATGGCGAGGATGATGAAGTGCAGACCGCCGGACAGCAGCAGCGGGCTGCGGCCGCTGCTGCTCGACACGTTGAACGAAAACGCCATTCAGGGCCGCCGACCGTTAAGGATCAGCTGTTGAACAACGACTTGACGTCGACGTCCTTCTTTTCTTCTTCGGTGAATTCCAGCAGATGTGCTTCCTTGAAGCCGAGCATGCGGGCAACAATCACATCCGGAAACTGCTCAATGCGCACATTGTTGATATTGACCGACTCGTTATAGAACTCGCGGCGGTCGGCGATGGCGTTTTCCAGTGCGCTGATGCGGGTCTGCAATTGCTGGAAGGTCTGATTGGCCTTGAGGTCGGGGTAGGACTCTGCCAGCGCGAACAGGCTGCCCAGTGCCGCGCGCATGCCGGTCTCGGCCTGGCCCAGTGCCGGCATATTCTGCGACTCACGTGCCGAGAACACCTTGGAACGGGCTTCGATGACCTTGGTCAGCGTGTCCTGCTCGAACTTCATGTACTGCTTGCAGGTCTCGATCAGTTTGGGCAGTTCGTCGTGGCGCTGTTTGAGCAGTACGTCGATATTGGCCCAGGCTTTGGCGACGTTGTGTTTGATCTGCACCAGGCCGTTGTAGAGGGTGATGGCGTAGACGGCGATGATGACTAGTACTGCTAGAGTGATGATGGTGCCGAGACCCATTTTTGTTATCCCTTTAATCCCTTGGCGAGTGTATGAGGATTGTATAGCAGGGGCGGGGTGGCGTAGGGCGGATAAGCCGCGCAGCGGCGCCTTCCGTCGGATGGAGGATTCAGCAACAACAAGGAGAGCAAGATCAACTTCGCCGGGGGGTGGCCCAGCGGCCAGTCACTTTTCCTGTCTCGCCAGGAAAAGTGACCAAAAGGAGGCGACCCCGCCGAGCCGCCCTTCGGGTTCCCTGCGTTGCTCGCGCGGCCGGGCGGCTCCGCAACTCGCGCTGTGACTCGTTTATTGTTGATGCGGTGGGCGGGTAGTGTTGGTGGTGCTGCTGATGCTTGCGCAGCTCATACAGTGCTCGCCGACGGCCCCCGACCGCGCTGCCCCCCCCAAGGGGACTTCCTTCGGGGCGCGCTACTCGGCGGTTCGGAAAGGGGAATCCTGTAGTGGTAGTGCGGATGAGTCGCAAAGCGGCGTAATCCGCCAAATGTCGGCATCACAATTAAGCTGCGAAGGTAATTCTAAGGTCTCCATACGGCGCATCATGCGCCCAACGAAAGTCCCCTTGGGGTACGCTTCGCTAATGCGCTATACGGGCTAACGTCCCAGGTGTGGCGCGCTGGAGGCGGCGCTGAGCGCTGATACGTAAGTGTCGCTCACCAGTCGGCTGTTAGAGCGGATTGCAGAGTCCTTGAGCTTCAGTCGCAACCATGGCTTACCACTCGTGGTCTTTCCATCGGTTGTGACCACGAATAGTGCAGTTTCTGGAGTCAGAGGCTGATCGTGGACAATCGGTATAAAGTCTCCGTGAAACAGGTAGTGCATTTCGACATGCGCGATCTGCCCTTTTTTCCGAAACACCATCAGCATTTCGCTGTCGTCCGTAGATTTCTTCGTGATCTTCGACTTGCATTCCGTGGGAGACAGCCCCAGTTTTGCGCAGATCGCCTCGGTTGGCTGGTAGGGGCCGAAAAGAAAGAGTTCATCCCATGCGAAAGGCACAAGCTTCGCTAGGTTGATTTCTTTGGCGCCTTTGTCTCGGATTTCTTTCTTCAAATTCCAACCAACCTCGCCACCCATCACATAGCGATATGTGTCGCCACAACCGGCCAACGCCAACAGGCAAACGCTGAGCACGATCACGCGCATTGATGCCACGAGGGTGAATTGGTTGACATTGTTAGTTGACATTCCGCACCTCACTGGTGCCCATCATAGTCCACTCCATATCCGCGTTCAAACGCTCGCGCGACTGCCGGCTTACCAGGTGTAAGTCACGCTATACCGCACCACAGCCTCCGCCCCCGCAGCAATCTTCACCGGAAACGTCACCGTCCGCGCATCGTCCTTGCGGTAGTCCTGGCTCTTGCCGGTGATCTGCCAGTTGGTCCAGCGGTAGAGGTTTTCTTTGACTAT
>CAIOZF010000195.1 GCA_903862645.1 uncultured Gammaproteobacteria bacterium | reverse complement strand
ATGGTGGGCGGTCGCATCGTCTATCAGCAATCAACCCCGTGAACACAACAGGAGCATGCGCCATGAATCCCATCGTCAATCAACTGGTCACCGGCTTTGAACAAGGCGCTGTGTCGCGTCGTCAACTGATACAAGGCCTGACGATGCTGGCTGCCACCGGCGGTGCCATGAATGCGGTGGCGCAGGAGCTGCCCTTCAAGTCAGTACGCATCGATCACATCAGTCGCCAGGTGACTGACATGGCAAAGGCGATTGCGTTCTATGAAGACGTCTTTGGTCTCAAGGTGTTGAACGAAGACAAGCCGAACAAGATCGCGCGCATGGGCGTGACCAATGTCATCGTTTCACTGCACGAGAAACCGCCGGCAGAAATCGTTGATCACTTTGCGATAGCGATTGAAGGCTTCAACAAGGAGACCGTGACTGCCGAACTCGCCAAGCGCGGCCTCAAGACAGAAGAAAATCTGGATTACGGCTTTTTCGTACGCGACCCCGAGGGTTATCCGGTTCAGATAGTCGGCGGCTGAGTACGAAAATCCTGCATCACCACGCCATTGCGGGTGATGTCGCTCTCGTGATCGTCGTCCCTGTCGGTCTCTGCCAGTGCGTCGGCATACCAGCGCTGCATGGCGGGCAGCGCCAGTAATCTGTCGACGTACTCGCTGGCGTGACTGGCCAGAGTGAGCCCGTAGGTTTGCACGCGGAACGCCACCGGACAGAAGAAGGCATCCACCGCCGTGAACTGCTGCCCCGCCAGATACGGGCCACCGAAACGGTTGAGACCATCGGCCCACAGGTTCTCCAGCCGCGTCAGTTGCGCCTGCAGCGCGGCATCCACTGCATGCAGCCGCACGCGATGACCACAGCTCATCGAGCACACATTGCGCAGATGACCAAAACCCGAATGCATTTCCGCTGCCGCTGACCGCGCGTAAGCACGGGCTCGTTTGTCGGCCGGCCATACGGACGGGTGCGCTTCAGCCACGTACTCGGCAATGGCCAGACTGTCCCACACAGTGATGTCGCTATCGATCAGGCAAGGCACCAGACCAGTCGGCGAAAATTCAAGGAAGTGCTGATTCTGGCCATAGGCTTTGAAACTGTACTTGCGCTCGACGAAAGGAATGCCGAGCGTGGTCAGCAGCACCCACGGCCGCAGTGACCACGACGAATAGTTCTTGTTGGCGATATGCAGTTGGTACATGGCTGTCTCCGCGCAGGTGAAGCTTACAGCAGCCGATAATCGCCCAAATGGAACCACCTGCGCGAGAGAATGAATCCACTGGCAGGTTCCGGCGACAGACTGGTGACTTCTTCGGTCATGTTCTTGCGGTAGAAGGCAGTGCAGGCAGCGGTCTGCCACACGGTTTTCTGCATTTTGTTGCGCATGCCGGCCACGTAGGCGGCCTGCAGTTCGGGTTTGGCATCAATGGCCTTGATGCGCTGGTCGCGTTTCACGGCGCAGATGGCCTGCACGATGTAATCGGTGGCGGCTTCCATATACGAAATCTGTGAGCTGTGGCCGGTGCCGGTGTTGGGTCCGTTTACCTTGAAGTAGTTGGGGT
>CAIOZF010000194.1 GCA_903862645.1 uncultured Gammaproteobacteria bacterium | reverse complement strand
TTCCAGTCCTGTTTGCAGATCGCTGATCCACGCCTGCCACGCCTCTTCTGTCTGCTTCGTCGGGATCGCGGTGTCTGCCAGCAGGGTATGCCAGCCATCGGTCACCGGCGTCTTCACCCAGAAATCGAACGGGCCGACCGGGACGGGCTCGCGACTGATGAGGGCGACCCAGCGCTGCACCTTGATGCCCTGCAGGCCGACGAACGCATACTTGCTTTCGGGCTGCCCGGAGATGGGGTCGGTGCGCGGCGCGATCAGCCGACTGATGCGACTGTTAGCCGCGAATTGATCGTTCCAGTGGATCGGGACGAACAAATCGGCATCTCGCAGGCCACTATCGATGTTCGCCTGCAACAGCATTTCCTGTCTCTCGCCGTGGCTGTCGATGTTGTGCAGGCGTACCAGGTCGCCCTCGCGGATGCCCTTGCTCATGGCGTCGCGCGGGTTCATCGCTACGAAGGGCGCGCCGGTGTGAGCAAGCAGACGTGGCGCCCGGCCGGTTCGGGTCATGGTATGCCACTGATCGCGCAGGCGGCCGGTGTTGAGCAGGAAGGGGGTGTGAACGGTCGGTTCGGTTTGCGGCATTGCGGGTATCAGCGTGACGAAGCGGGCGCGTCCCGAGGGCGTGAAGAATTTGCCATCGCTGAACAGGCGCGCCGTGCCGGTTGGGTTGGCAGCGTTCACGGGCCACTGCACTGGTGCCAGTGCGTCGTAGGCAGCCTTGTCGAGGTCAGCGATGGCACCGATATCGAAGGCTCGCGTGCCCGTGTTCTCGAAGGCAGAAAGCGCCGCGTGTTCCTGAAAGATAGCGGCGGCGGAGTCATAGTGGAACGCTTCCGCAAAGCCCAGGCGTTTTGCCACCTCGCTGATGATCCACCAGTCGTGTCGCGCCTCGCCGGCAGGGGCCAGCAGTGCGCGCTGCCGCGAGATTCGGCGCTCGGAATTGGTGACAGTGCCATCCTTCTCGCCCCAGCCGGTGGCGGGCAGCAACACATCGGTGCAGGCAGTGGTGTCGGTGTTCTCGATGCAATCGGAGACGATAACCAGCTCGCATTGCAGGAGCGCAACGCGCACGCGTTCGGATTCCGGCAGGCTCACGACAGGATTGGTAGCCATGATCCACACCGCTTTGATCTTGCCGCTCTCGATGGCGTCAAACAGGTCGACTGCCTTGAGCCCCGGCTTTGTCGCCATCTTCTCTGCTTTCCAGAAACGTGCCACGCGCTCGACATTCGCTGGCGTGAAATCCATGTGCGCTGCGAGCTGATTGGCAAGCCCGCCCACCTCGCGCCCCCCCATGGCGTTGGGCTGGCCGGTGATGGAGAAGGGGCCCATGCCGGGCTTGCCGAGTCGTCCCGTGGCCAGATGACAATTGATGATGGCGTTGCACTTGTCGGTGCCGGTGGCGGACTGATTGATGCCTTGGGAATAGAACGTCACGGTGCGCTCGGTGCGGGCGAACCACTGGTAGAACTGTTCGAGGGCGCCGCTGTCGAGGCCGCTGCGCTCGGCGGTCGTCTCAATATCGAAGTCGTCACAGGCCGCGCGTGCCGCGTCAAAACCTTCAGTGCAATTGTCGATGTAGTCGCGGTCCAGCGCGCGGCGCTGTGCCAGGTACTGCAACAGGCCCGCGAACACGAAGGCGTCGGCGCCGGGGCGCAGCGCCAGATGCAAGTCGGCGATTTCACAGGTAGCCGTGCGACGCGGATCGATGACGACGACACGCATGCCGGGGCGCGCAGCCTTCGCGGCGACGATGCGTTGATAGAGCACGGGATGGGTCCAAGCGGCATTGGAGCCGACTATCACCAGGAGATCGCAACACTCCAGATCTTCGTAATTGCAGGGCACTGCGTCGGCACCGAAGGCGCGTTTGTAACTGGCTACGGCGGAGGCCATGCACAAGCGCGAATTAGTATCGACATTGGCACTGCCGATGAAACCCTTCATGAGTTTGTTGGCGACGTAATAATCTTCAGTCAGCAGTTGCCCGGAGAGGTAAAACGCCACGGCATCGGGGCCATGTTTGCGAATGATTTTTCTGAGGCTGGCGGCGACATGATCGAGCGCACTGTTCCAGTCGGTGCGCACGCCAGCAATACGCGGGTGCAACAGGCGCCCCTGCTCCCCCATTGTTTCATGCAGCGCGGAACCCTTGACGCAGAGCCTGCCGAAGTTGGCCGGATGCGTAGCCGTGCCCTGCACCGATTCGATCACCCCGAACTCTGTCTGGGCCTGCACGCCGCACCCCACGCCGCAATACGGGCAGGTGGTGTGTGTGCTGTCAGAGTCTTCTGCGATCATGCGTGGTCCTGAACAAATTTCTGCAACATCATGATCACGGCATCGCCCTTGAGGGGTGCCTGATAGACCGACACCTGTACGCTGTCATCTTCGTGGCAGCGGCCGTTGACGTTGCCGAATATACCACGGGAGAGGACGCTCGCTTCGCCGATGGGGTCGTAGTTCAAGCTAAAATTTAAGTTAAAAAAAACCTGCATACCATTAAGGAGTGCAGGCATCGTCGCCCGATATGAAAATGTCACTGGAGAGCTGTACGCAATATGTATAGCAATAATGGGGCCAGTTTTTATAATTAAACAAATACAAACGGTTACAATTTTTTAGGTCTTGATTACAGAAATTGTGCTGCGCAGTAATGCGGCGATAATTGGATTTGTGCACAGTCAGTGTGCATGGTTCTTTGGGTTCTGTGGGTAGTCGCGGCGTGCGTGCACCAGCCGGTACAGTGCTGGAAGCACCAGCAGGGTCAACAGAGTCGATGAGATGATACCGCCGATCACCACCGTTGCCAGTGGACGCTGCACCTCGGAGCCGATGCCGGTGTTGAGCGCCATCGGAATGAAGCCCAGTGCTGCCACCAGCGCCGTCATCAGCACGGGCCGCAACCGCCCAAGAGCCCCTTCGAGGATCGCATTGTCGAGCGCGCGTCCCTGCTCGCGCAGGTCGCGTATGAACGCCAGCATCACCAACCCGTTGAGCACGGCGACGCCGGAGAGCGCGATAAATCCCACGCCGGCTGAGATCGACAGCGGAATGTCGCGCAGCAGCAGTGCCAGCACACCACCGGTCAACGCCAGCGGTACACCAGTGAAGATGATGGCAGCGTCGCGGAACGAACTTAGCGCCATCATCAACAGAATGCCGATCAGCAGCAGCGTCACGGGCACGACGACCAGCAGGCGCTGGGACGCGGACTGCAATTGCTCGAAGGTGCCGCCGTATTCCACCCAGTAGCCTGGAGGAATCTCGACATTGTTGGTCACCGCCGCCTGCACATCGGCTACGAAGGAGCCCAGATCGCGGCCGCGCACATTGGCGGTGACTACCACGCGGCGCTTGCCGTTCTCGCGGTAGACCTGGTTATAACCGCTGCTGATGCTGACATCCACCAGTTCGCCCAGTGGCACATAGCCGCCATCGGGCAGGCTCACCGGCAGATAGCGATAGCCGTCCGGATCGGCACGCAGGTCTTCAGCCAGCCGCACCACGATGTCGGAGCGCCGGTCGCCCTCGTAGAACTGTCCCGCCACCGCGCCACCGAGTGCCATCGCTACCGTGTCCTGCAGCTGCGCGATACTGATGCCCAGCCGCGCCAGCACCTCGCGGCGTGGCGTCATGGTCATCACCGGCAGGCCGGTGGCCTGTTCAACAGCGACATCAGCGGCGCCGGGAATTTCCCCCAGCGCGCTTTCGATCTGCGCACCGATGTCCACCAGCTGGTCGAAGTCGTCGCCGAACACCTTGATTGCCAGCTCGCCGCGCACGCCCGCAATCAGCTCGTTGAAGCGCATCTGAATGGGCTGCAGGAATTCGTAGCGGTTGCCGGGAATCGGCGTGACCAGCGCTTCCAGTTCCGCCACCAGCTGGGCTTTGGGTTTGTTCGGGTCCGGCCAGAGGTCACGCTCTTTCATTATGATGAAAGTGTCTGCCACGCTCGGTGGCATCGGGTCTGTCGCCACCTCTGCGGTGCCGATTTTAGAGAACACCCGTTCTACTTCCGGCAATTTTTCAATCTCTTCTTCCAGTTTGATCTGCAGCGCGATGGCCTGCTCCAGCGAAGTCCCCGGAATGCGTAGTGCGTGCATGGCAACATCGCCTTCATCCAGATTGGGAATGAATTCGGTCCCCATGCGGCTGGCCAGCAGGGCACAGACGCCGACCAGCACCAGTGCCAGCGTCAGCACCAGCCAGCGCAGGCGCAGCGCCAGTTTCAATGCGGGCTCGTAGAGGTACAGCGCAGCGTTCATCGCCGGGTTGTTTCTCTCCACGATGGGTTTGCTGAACAGCAGGGCGACGCAGGCGGGGACGAAAGTGATGGACAGCAGCATGCCGCTGAGCAGCGCGATTACCACGGTGATCGCCATCGGGTGGAACATCTTTCCCTCTACGCCTTCTAGCGCGAAGATCGGGATGTACACCGCCGTAATGATGAACACACCGAATAAAGCCGGACGAATCACCTCGCGGGTAGCTGCGGCGACCACTGTGAGGCGCTGCTTCAGCTCAAGCTTGCCGTGTTCAGTGGCTGCACTGAGGCGGCGCAGGCAGTTCTCGACGATGATCAGGCTGCCATCGACGATCAGGCCGAAGTCCAGCGCCCCCAGACTCATCAGGTTGGCGCTGACTCGGCTTTGCACCATGCCGGTGATGGTCATCAGCATCGCGATGGGAATGACGGCGGCGGTCAACAGTGCGGCGCGGATATTACCCAGCAACAGGAACAGTACGGCGATCACCAGCAATGCGCCCTCCAGAAGATTCGTCTCCACTGTGCGCAGAGTCTTGTCGACCAAGGTAGTGCGGTCATATACAGCCGTGACGGTGATGCCCGGTGGCAGGCTGGCTCGGGTCTCCTCCAGCATGGCTGCCGTCTGGCTGGCCACCTCGCGGCTGTTCTCGCCGATCAGCATGAACACGGTACTGAGCACGGCTTCGTGGCCATTCTGAGTCGCCGCACCCGAACGCAGTTCCTGGCCGACCTCGACGGTCGCCACATCGCGCACGCGCACTGGAATGCTGCTGCGTTGGGCGATGACGATGTTGCGAAGGTCTTCCACCGTCTCCGCTTGGCCGGGCATCCGCATCAACAGCTGAGAGCCATTGCTCTCGATGAAACCGGTACCCCGATTGCTGTTGTCACGCTCGATGGCGCGGAATACGTCGGTGCTGTCGAGGCCATAGGTCAGCAGTTTCTCGGGAGCGGGTGCCACGAGGATTTCTTTCTTGAAACCCCCAATCGGATTCACCTCCACCACACCCGGTACGCGCAGCAACTGGGGACGAATAATCCAGTCGTGTACGGTGCGCAGATCGGTAGGCGTGACTGGTGTGCCATCGCTGTTTATGGTGCCGGGTTCGGAGTCCACCGTGAACATGAAGATTTCGCCCAGACCGGAGGCAATCGGACCCAGCGTGGGTTCGAGCGCAGCAGGCAGATCACCTCTGACCGCTGTGAGTCGCTCGCTCACCTGCTGGCGGGCGAAGTAGATGTCGGTTCCTTCCTCGAACACCGCGGTGACCTGCGAGAGGCCATAACGGGAGACCGAACGCGTGTAGGAGAGGCCCGGCATTCCACTCATCGCCGTCTCCAGTGGGAAGGTAATGCGCTGCTCGGTTTCCCAAGGGGTATAACCGGGCGCCTGCGTGTTGACGGCGACCTGCACGTTGGTGATATCCGGCACCGCGTCGATGGGCAGGCGGTTGAAGTTGAACACGCCCAGCCCCATCAGTAGTAGTACGAACACAATCACCAGACCGCGCCGGGCCAGCGAAAAATTGATTATCGATTCCAGCATGATGATTCCTTAATGGTCGTGAGAGGCGCCGGATTTTTCGACATCGGCTTTGAGGATGTAGCTGTTCTCGGTGACGTAAGTGGTGCCCGGTGCGAGACCTCCGAGGACTTCCACCCAGTCGCCCGACTGCCTGCCAAGCTCCAGCATCCGCACCTCGTATTCGTCACCGAACTGCGCGTAGACCACCGTGAAATCGCGGAATGATTGCAATCCCTCGCGGCGTACGGCGAGCGGAACGGCGTACTCCGCGACCTTGATCTGTGCGCTGACCCAGGTATTAGGGAGCAGGCGTCCATCGGGGTTGTCCAGCACTACCCGGGCGGTCATCGCCTGATTGGTGTCGGTTGCGGGCAGGAACATCGCGATGGTGCCCTGCAGGGGTTCTTCGGCGAGCGCCGTGCTGATCTGCACCGGTGTGCCGATGCTGATGCGGGCGAAGTCCGCAGGAAACACCGCCAGATCGGCCCAGACCGAAGATGTATCGACAATGGTGAACAATTCACGCCCGGCGGTCTGCTCGCCTGGCCCGGCGTGGCGTTCGGTGATCACGCCGCTGATGGGCGCGGTGATGGTGTAGGGCGTGAGGCTCTGATTGCTTTCGATCTGTGCGAGCCGGTCGCCAACACTGACGCGAGCACCGATGGAGCCGGACACCGATTCGATGCGGCCCTCAAAGCGCGCGCTGACATGGCTGATCCGTTCCGTATTCGGCGTGATGCGGCCATAGACGGGGATGCTCTCTTCGATGACCGCCGGCCCGGCGATTTCAGTGACAATGCCCAGCGCGTCGCGCACCGCTGACTCGATCATGGTGCGGCCCTCGAAACTGTCGTACTCCCAGGTGTGGGTCTGGCCGTTGTAGCGGGCCGTGACATTGACGCTGAACGAGTGCGGTTCGTAGATCACGCTGTCACCGCGTAGGAATTCGCCCTGCGGGCTGAAGCTGATCTCGTCTTCACCGCCGAGCCGGGTCAGCCGAACGCGCAGGTCCACGGCGCTGGCCTCGATGGGATTGCCGTCGCTGCTGGCCCAGGCGCGGTACTCCGGTGGCACCCCGGTTTCGAAGATGGCCAGTTCCAGTTGGAAGTTGTCGTCACGCAACAGGCGGCCATTGTTGGGTCCGCGCTCTTCGCTGGTTGCCTCTGCGTGTTCGTCGCTGTGTTCATCGGGGCTGGTGCCAGACTGAACTTCTTTGGGTTCACTGCAGGCGCCGAGCAGCAGGCTGAGCGCAAGGAGGCCGACAAGTGTTGATGTTGCTTTCATAATTAACCTCAAGGAGATGGTGGCAGTTGCGTCAGGCGCGCGCCGGTCAGTCGTTCAACTTCAATAAGCTTCAGATGCGCCTGCACGCTGGTCTCGGCCAGTTCGCTGCGGGCATCGAACAGTTCTTCCTGCACCTGCAGGCGCTCCAGATAACTGGCGCTGCCCAGATCGTAGGCGCGACGAATCTCCGCCAGTGCTGCCTCGAACCGGGGGATGACCTCGTCGCGCAGCGTCTCGGCGCGGTGCAGGTTGTGTTGCAACTCCAGATAGATCACCAGCAGACTGGTCTGGATACGAATGCGAGTCGCCTCGGCCAGTGCGCCGGTTTGTTCGAGATGGGCGCGAGCTTCCGCGATGCGTCCCTGGTTCTGATTGCCCCGGTTGAGGGGAATGGTCACGCCAGCCACAAAGCCGGTGTCGCTGGTGCTTTGCAGGCGGCGCAGACCGGCATTGAAGCGCCACAGGGAATTGGCTTGTGCCTGTTCCAGTTGCAGCAGGGATTCCTGCAGACGGGCCTCGGAGAGGAAGTGGTTCAGGTCCGGGTTCTGCTCGATGCGGGTCACGAGGGTCTCGTAAGGCTCGACTACCGGCAGATTCAACGGGTCGCCCACCACCCGCTCGAACTGCGGAGTCAGATCGCCCCACTGGGCTGCGAGGCGATGATAGTCGGCGATGAGTTCGTGCTCGAAATCCTCCCGGTACAGTTGCCGCTTGGCCAATGCCGCCTCGGCCTGCGCCAGCTCTGAAGTCATCGCCAGGCCTGCCTCGACACGCTGGCGGACGGCTGCAATGTTTTCCGCCGCCAGTTGCAACGCGCTGTCGGCCAGATCGCGACGCAGTTGGTCGGCCAGCGCGTGGGTATAGAGGCGGGCAGTCTGCGCTGCAGCATCCAGGCGCATGATCTGCGCGTCAGTCGCCAGCGCCACAGAGCCCATGCGCGCCGCGTCGATGCGCCGCTGACGCAGATCACTCTCCAGTACCCAGACGATTGACACTGTGGTCTGTGACCCGGACAGGCCGCGCGCGACGCCGGTGCCTAGCACATCTTCTACCTCGACGTTCAGTTCGGGTTTCGGGGCAAGCCCGGCCTGCAGAATCCGCCCGTCCTGGGCGCGCATGGCATAGCCGAAAGCCTGAAGATCGGGATTGCGCGTGATCGTCTGGGTGATGGCGTCTTCCAGCGTCAGGCTCTCGGCTGCCAGTGCCGTGTTGCTGAGCAGCAGCGCTGTCCAGAAAAGGCGGAGCAAAGAGCCGCGCTTGCGCCGTGTGGGCGGGTGTTCATTGGTGTTAGTCAGATGGTTCGTTGGTGACTTCGTTGCAGCGTTCATTGGATGCTATCCATTAAAAATAACAGCAGATCAAGGCAGGCAAAGGTGCAGAGTTCCCGCAGGAAATTCCCAAAACACCAATGACATGCAGAAGTACCTCGGCTGCCGCCGGGCTCAAAAAAAAGACGGAATAATGCTGGAGAGGCTAGCGGTTGGGAGGTGGAACGGGGGGCGAATAGGTCTGGCTTTGATGCGGTAACTGATAGCTGGCAAGGACATGGCTGCGCTGGCGCTGGAAGTCCAGACCGATGGTCTGTGGCAAGTCCAAGTTCAGATGGACGTGCGCACCATGCTCATGGTGGGGGTCGTGTTCGTCGTGGTGGCCGACGCTGACACCGGGGGTATCGTGGTCATCGTCCCCGTGCGAATGGTGATGCAGGTGTTCGTGTTCGAAGGTTTGCCCGTAAGGGTGCTCTGCGTTTGGAATTTCCTCTGCTTCCATAGACCCTAGCATCACTGAGTGATTCAGGATCAGCAGCAAGGCGATGAGGACTTTCGTGTACACCAGGTTGATCTCGCTCGGACAGTCGGTTGAAGTTGGGGCGACTGTAGCAGAGATAGGGGGTCAGAGTAAAAATACAGTGCTGTATTTTTACTCTGACCCCAATTATCTGAAAGAGCCAACGGCTGCTGGCGGTCGATAACAACACCTGACAGACTCTTGGGTAATTTCCGGGAATCCGCTTTCCAGAACTCGTTTCTTCAATCCGAGCGACAACAAATGGGAGTAACACCATGTCATCAAAAGAAAAACGCACCGTGCCAGTGGAAGCCATCGAACTCTACAACCAATACGTCCACGGCGAGATCAGTCGCCGCGCCTTCCTGAACAGGGCCAAGCAGTTTGTCGTGGCCGGGCTGACAGCCGGGGCCATCGTCGAGGCGCTGATGCCGAATTATGCGATGGGACAGCAGATCGCCAGAGAAGACGAGCGCATCCGGGCCAGTTATGTCACCGTGCTGTCCCCATTGGGGCACGGCTACATCAGAGGGTATCTGGTGCGCCCTTACAGCGCCGACAGCCGCTCGGAAGTGCCTGCCAAATTGCCTGGCATCATCGTGGTACACGAAAATCGCGGCCTCAACCCCCACACCGAAGACGTGGCACGCCGCCTGGCGCTGGCCAACTTCATGACTTTTGCGCCCGATGTGCTGACCTCGGTGGGCGGCTACCCAGGAGATGATTACCAGGGGGGGCAACTATTCAGTGCTCTGGATGCCAACAAGCGCTTCGAGGATATCGCCGCCGCCGCGCTCTGGCTAAAAGGACGCGACGACTGCAATGGCAAGATCGGCGCTACCGGTTTCTGCTATGGCGGTGGGGTGTCGAACCAGTTGGCGGTGCGCCTGGGAGCCGATCTCGCCGCTGCGGTGCCCTTCTATGGAGGCGCGGCGCCAGTGGCCGACGTGCCCAGCATCAAGGCCGCGATACTCGTGCAACACGGAGCGCTGGATACACGACTCGTCGAAGCCTGGCCCGCCTACGAGGCTGCCCTGTCGGCGGCAGGTGTCACACACGACTCAGACATCCATCCCGGCGCCCTGCACGGCTTCTTCAACGACGCCACGCCCGAACGCTACAACGAAGCAGCGGCGACTCTGGCCTGGACGCGAATGGTGGACTGGTTCAATACGCATACAAGAGTGTGATTTCGGAGTGAGCCAGCCGGGCGATGTGGCTCAGTGGGCGGAGGAGGGGTGGGGGGCGTTACATCAGTTGAAGCGGGTAAGTCCGTGCGAGTCATTCGCTACGGCAAACCTATTGCCGATATCGTTCCCATTGACGCGAATCCAGAATTATAGAAACTCAATATCGGCAGCTGAAGTCTCTGCTTCTATCCGACATCGAAGATGCCGCTTTGGCTGACCTAAACCCGGAGCAGATTCGCGCCCGCTTCATGCTGCCTCGCATGCAGGATTGCGGGTTGTGGCAGTGCAGTAACTCAGCATTCGTCTAGAAGCCAGCCGATCCATTTTCAATCACTCATCTGACAGGCAATACGATGCTCAAATCGACAAAACTCACCCCCTTCCACCTCGCCATCCAGGTGCGCAATCTGGAAGAAGCGCGCGATTTCTACGGCACCAAAATGGGCCTGCCCGAGGGGCGCAGCTCCGATCACTGGATCGACTTCGATCTGCTGGGGCATCAACTGGTGGTGCATGTGAATCCCGCGCTCGGTCCGCATGGCAAGGTTAATCAGATTGGCAATCATGTCGACGGGCACGGGGTGCCGGTGCCGCATTTTGGTGTGGTGCTGGAGAAGGATCAGTGGGAGGCATTCGCTGAACAGGTGAAGACCTTCGTGCCGGAGTTTTTGATCGAGCCTTATATTCGCTTCAAGGGGCAACCAGGCGAGCAGGCGACGATGTTCTTTCTGGACCCATCCGGCAATGCGCTGGAGTTCAAAGCGTTCAAAGACATCGAGAAAAGCCTGTTCGCGAAATAACCCACCGACTGTTGTAGGAGCCTGCCCTGCAGGGCAGGCTCGTAAAGGGGCAGTGGTGGTATCAGTAAACCTCAAACAACCCAGCCGCGCCCATGCCGCCGCCCACACACATCGTGCAGACAACGTACTTCGCGCCTCGACGTTTGCCTTCGATGAGCGCGTGGCCGACCATGCGGGCGCCGCTCATGCCGTAGGGGTGGCCGATGGAGATCGCGCCGCCATTCACGTTCAGCAGTTCGTTGGGGATGCCCAGCCGGTCGCGGCAGTACATGACCTGCACGGCGAAGGCTTCGTTCAACTCCCACAGTCCGATGTCGTCCATGGTCAGGCCGAAGCGCTTGAGCAGTTTGGGCACCGCGAACACGGGGCCAATGCCCATCTCGTCCGGCTCGCAACCGGCCACGGCGATGCCGCGATAGGCGCCCAGTGGCTGCAACCCGCGCTGCTCTGCGAGCTTACTGTCCATCAGCACTGCGGCGCTGGCACCGTCGGAGAGCTGGCTGGCGTTACCGGCGGTGATGCAGCCACCTTCGATAACCGGCTTGAGCGCTGACAGGCCCGCCAGCGTGGTGTCGGCGCGGTTGCCCTCGTCCTTGCTGAGAGTGACCTCTTGCATGCTCTGTTCTTTGGTTTCTTTGTTCACGACTATTATGGTCGATTTCATCGGCACGATCTCGTCATCGAACTTGCCAGCGGCCTGGGCGGCAGCGGTGCGCTGCTGGCTTTGCAGACTGTATTCGTCCTGCGCGGCGCGGCTGATGCCATAGCGTTTGACGACGATCTCGGCGGTCTGCAGCATTGGCATGTAGGCGTGCGGCGAGTGTGCGATGACGTTCGGGTCCACGGCGCGATAGGTGTTGCGGTGTTCGTTCTGCACCAGTGAGATCGATTCCAACCCGGCGCCGATGACGATGGGCATTTGGTCGATGATGATCTGCTTGGCGGCAGTGGCGATGGCCATCATGCCGGAGGCGCACTGGCGGTCCATGCTCATTCCGGCGACCACGCTGGGCAAGCCTGCGGCGAGGGCGGCAAGGCGGCCGATGTTGGCGCCGGCGCTGCCCTGCTGCATGGCACAGCCCATGACGATGTCATCGACTTCATCCAGGCTGACGCCCGCCTTGTGCAGCGCCGCGCGGATGACGTGTGCGCCCAGCGTCGGGGCATCGGTGTTGTTGAACGCGCCTCGGTAGGCCTTGCCTATAGGAGTCCGCGCGCTGGCGACGATGACGGCTTCTTTCATGCTGGTTCCTTTTTCTTTGGTCTGCACTCTGTGGTCTACGGTCCCTGATTTTTCAGTCGATCGGAGTGTAACTGAATGTCCAATCCCTGACTATTCGAACGCCCGCTCGCTCTATGCCGGTTGGTGCGCACCCGGTCAATTCTTCAATGCAGCTGGATTTCATTTTTCGGCAAGAGTTCTTGCTTCCACTAATCTTTGCTTGTGCTATTGTCTGGCCACTCTGCCAAATCCGGAATTTCTGGTAAAACCTCAATACCTCTCAGTAACTTCAATACCGCTCAATCAAAAGACAAAATAACAGGTGACGATGATGAAGATATTCGCTTGCAAACGACTGCTTCTGTCCTGCACGGTTGCGCTGCCATTGATGGCGCCAGCGACCCAGGCCGCCGAGCGCGTGGGTGATTTCGCCCTGCTCGATCAGGATGGCATCTTCCATCACATGAGCTGGTACGACGACCACAAGGCCATCGCCTTTCTCGTGCAGGTCAATGGTAGCGCTCAAACTGTGCAGGCCGCCGCCGAATATGCGCGACTGCAGTCCCGCTTCGATGCCGAGGGCATCGAATTCATGCTGATCAATCCGCTCGGGGAGACTCGCGCCGATGTGAAGCAGGCACTGGCGCAGATCGACGTGCAGCTGCCCGTGCTGATTGATGACGCCCAGGTGATCTCCGAGGCAATGGGCATCGACAAGAGCGGGGAGGCCTTCCTCTACGATCCGCGCAGTTTCGAAGTGATTTTCCGTGGACCAGTCAGTGCGCTGGAGACGGCTCTGAATGACGTGGTGGCGGGCAGGACTGTGAGCGCGCCGGCGGTCGCCATGACAGAGAGCGGTGCGGACATACACTACCCTGTCACCGAGCTGGTTTCCTATGAGACTGATGTGGCCCCGATCCTGGCCGAGAATTGCGCCACCTGTCACCGCGATGGCGGCATTGCACCGTTTTCCATGGACAGTCATGCCATGGTGCAGGGCTGGTCGCCGATGATCCGCGAAGTGTTGATGACCAAGCGCATGCCGCCGGGGCAGATCGACCCTCATGTCGGTAACTACAGCAATGATTATGTCCTCTCGGTGGACGAGCAGCAGACGTTGATCAGCTGGATCGAAGCCGGTGCCATGAAAGATGGTGCGACTGACCCCCTGATGGAGTTGACCTGGCCCGAGACCAAGTGGGCACTCGGCGAACCGGACCTTGTCGTCAAGGTGCCACCGCAGACTATTCCTGCCACGGGCGTCCTCGATTACATCACTGTGGAAGTTCCCTTTGAGGGGCTGGAGACCGATCGTTGGGTGCGTGCCAGCCAGTACATTCCTGGTGACCGTACTGTGTTGCACCACACTCTGAATGACATTATTTCCCCGGATGCTACCGGACGGCGCGCTTTCCTCGGCGGGGGCGATCCGAATCAGGCCAATATTACGGCCTATATTCCTGGTGCTGAGCCAGCCGTTGAGCCACCGAACACCGGCGGCCTGCTGCGTGCCGGTTCCAAGCTGCGGCTGCAGTTGCACTACACCACCAATGGCAAAGAGACTGTAGATGCCAGCGAGATTGGCGTGTGGTTCTATCCGGAGGGGGAGGTGCCGGAAGAGCGTATGTCAGGTCAGTGTGCCTGCATTTTCCCGCTTGGCTGGACCAACATCACGCCGTTTGATCCGAATTTCGAAATGTCCCAGAGCGTAGTGATCGACAAGGACGCGCACATGTACGGCTTCCTGCCGCACATGCACTTCCGTGGCAAGAGCATGCGCTTCACGGCGTTCTACCCGGATGGCACGCAGGAAGAGTTGATCAACATCGCCAATTACAACTACAACTGGCAGATCCGTTATCTGATGGAAGAGCCGAAGTTTATACCGGCAGGTACCAAAGTAGTCGCGACTGGCATGTTCGACAACTCCACACAGAACCAGAACAACCCAGACCCATCACGCTCTGTGCCTTGGGGGCAGCAGAGCTGGGATGAGATGTTCTTCGGTGCGATGAGCTGGAAGTATGTGGATCAGGGCCGCACCGGAGGTGACTGACGGGACGGCCTAGACGCTGTAGGTGGTCCCCACGCCGGGGCCCAGCGGCAGGCCGAATACAATCCAGATAATGACCAGCACCATGCCGGTCAACAACAGCCAGATCGAGTAGGGAATCATCGTAGCGACCAGACTGCCAATGCCGAACTCCTTGTTCCAGCGCTGACAGAAGGTCAGGATCAACGCGAAGTAGGGCATCAGCGGCGTGATGATGTTGGTGGCGCCGTCGCCCACGCGATAGGTGGCGGTGGTCATCTCCGGGCTCACGCCCAGCAGCATCAGCATTGGCACCAGCACCGGTGCCAGCAGGCCCCACTTGGCGCTCGCCGAGCCGATGAAGAGGTTGATCAATGTGGTCGTCACAATGATCACCAGCAACAGCGCCGTCATCGGCAGATCCACGCTTTGAATCATCCCGGCGCCGTTCACAGCGATTATCAGTCCAAGGTTCGACCAGTTGAACATTGCCACAAAATGGGCGGCGGCGAAGGCCAGCACCAGGTAGTAGGCCATGTCGCCCATGGACGCTGACATCATGCGCACGATGTCGCGGTGGTCTTTCACGCTGCCGGTGGCTGATCCATAGGCCCAGCCGCAGGCCAGAAACAGAATCATGAAGGCGGCGATCAGCGATTGATAGAAAGGCTGCAGGCGTCCACCGCCTGCGGCCGTCTCCTCGATCAGCGGCGTGCCGGGCATGGTGCACAGCAGAATCCACACCGCCACGACTCCCAGCGCCGCATAGCCGGCCCGCGCCAATCCGCGTCTCTCCAGTTCACGATCTCCACTCTCCGCCTGCACGCTGCTGGGATTGACACCGGCATTGCTCGCCGTCAGCGGCATCAGACGCGGCTCGATGACCTTGTCAGTGAGATACCAGATCACCGGCAGGAATACCACCAGCATTGCGGCGATGAAGTACCAGTTACCGGCGATGTTGACGGTGAAAGATGGGTCGATGGTTTGTGCGGCGGTTTGCGTCAGCCCGAGCAGCAGGGCGTCGAGTTGGCCCGGCAGCAGATTGGCAGAAAAACCGCCGGAGACACCCGCAAACGCGCACGCGATGCCTGCAATCGGATGGCGGCCTGCTGCCGCGAAGATCACCCCCGCCAGCGGAATCAGCACCACATAGGCGGCATCTGCGGCGAGGTTCCCCATCATGCCCATAAAAGCCACGGCCGGGGTCAGCAGGAAAGCGGGCGCTTTCTTCACGAAAGCGCTCATGGCCGTGGCGAACAGGCCGGAGCGTTCGGCCACGCCGGCGCCCAGCATCACCACCAGCACCATCCCCAAAGGAGCAAAATAAGTAAACGTCATCGGCATCTCGACCAGAAAGCGCCGGATGTTGGCGGCCGAGAGCAGGCTGGCAGCCTGGATGATCACCGGGTTGCCATTGGCGTCCAGTTGCGATGGGTGCTGCGCGGATATGCCCAGCAGTGCAGCCATCACGCTGACTGCAACCAGGGCCAGAATCAGCCACAGAAACAGGAAAACGGGGTCGGGAAGTTTGTTCCCGGTACGCTCGATCCAGCCGAGCATGCCCTTCATTTGCTGACCATTATTGTCGAGTTGCGTCATCGCTGATTCTTCTTATGTTGTTGAGCCGTGGATGGAAATCTGGCCTGAGCATAATGCACCTGCGCGAGAGGATGCAAATCAGCGGCGCGGGTAGACCAGGAGGCTATCTGAGAGACAGGGGAGGGTGGACGCGCGGCGCCATCGAACCACTCTGAATTGAATCCGCTCTGAATTTAATCATAGTGATTGATGGCGCCGCGCCACTGCGTCCGGACTTGCATGCTTCCTTCGTGGTGCTCGCTTGAACCCCATGTGGTTCATGGCTTCCAGTATAAACCACATATGGTTCATCTGCAGAAGCGCTTGGCGAAATTCATCAAAGAAAAGCGGGGAGATATCTCGCAGCGTGAATTCGCACGCAAGATTGGTGTGTCGCAGGCAAGCATCACCCGCATCGAAAACCATGAGCAAAATGTCACGCTCGATACGCTTGAGCATCTCTGTAAGTATTACCGTGTCGACATTGCGGATTTGTTTCCGTCGCTGCAGACGCCCACTGTCTATCCGAATGTTGGTTCTGATGCAGGCTCTCGCCCGTCGGAGTTGCTGCATGAGAAAGAGCCGAACCACAAGACTACGTAGCGCTGCCAGATCCTTTCCCACAAGTCACACGGCCAGCAGGGCAATGAACACGTAGCGCAGCAGTTTGCCTGTGGCGACCAACATCAGGAACACAGTAAACCTCACTCGCAGGAGTCCTGCGATCAGCGTCAGCGGGTCTCCCACCACCGGTACCCATGACAGCAGCAAGGTCCATGCGCCATAGCGTTGGAACCAGGCCTGCGCTCGGGCGATCTGTCGGTCATCGAAATAGAACCAGCGTTTGTGCCGAAAGCGCAGCAGCTCCCTTCCCAGCCACCAGTTGATGCAGGCGCCCAGCACGTTGCCAAGGGTGGCGGCGGTGATGGTCAGCACCGTCGTCAGTGTCCAGCTTTCCTCTCCCTGCAGCAGGGCGTATAGAAATACCTCGGAGGAAAACGGCAATATCGTGGCGGCGAGCAGTGCGCTGAAGAACAGGGCGAGGGTGGCAGTGAACATGCGGAGTGACGCCTGATGGCCAGAGATGGTAAGGTGCGCGCATCGATTTGCACACATCAATTCTGCACTACTGTGCCCCGTTTTGCTAAACCCAGACAGGAACTTATTCGTGTTTTCCGATTTATTACTTGATCAGCGTCTGCTTAAGTCCGTCGACAAGATGGGCTTCGAGCAACCCACCCCCGTGCAGGAGCAGGCCATTCCTCTGGCCATGGCGGGTCGGGATCTGCTGGTCAACGCCGCCACCGGAAGTGGCAAGACGGCAGCCTTCCTGCTGCCGATTCTGCAGCGCATGATCACTGACGCTGGCCCGAAGCAGGGCACCCGAGCACTGGTGTTGGTGCCAACCCGAGAACTGGCGCGTCAGATCGGCAAGGAGTGCGAGAAGCTCGCCAGCTATTGCGGCATCAAGGTGGGCGTTATCACCGGCGGCCAGGAGTTCAAGGTGCAGCGCGCGCTCTTGCGCAAAGACCCGCAGATCGTGATTGCCACGCCTGGCCGTACCCTCGAGCTGGTCAAGGAGGGCACCACACTGTTCACCGGGCTGGAGGTGTTGGTGCTGGATGAGGCCGACCGTCTCTTCGAGATGGGCTTCGTGGACGACGTGCTGGCGATCATTGCCACCTGCAACCCCACCCGGCAGACGCTGCTGCTCTCCGCCACGCTGCCTGCTGGCGTGCGCCGCCTGATGCAGGTGCTCATCGATCCGGTGCGCGTGATGGTCAATGAGGCGCGCGAACAGCATGAGTCAATCCGCCAGCAATACATGCTGGCTGATGACGAAAAGCATAAGGAGAAGCTGCTGCTGTGGCTGTTAGAGAATGAGACGTTTGAGCGAGCGTTGGTGTTCACCAACACGCGCGATCAGGCCACGCATCTGAGTGGCGTAATGCGCTACCGGGGTCAGCGATCGGGCTATCTGCACGGCGAGGTCAAGCAGGACGTGCGCAACTCCACCATCACTGCGTTTCGCGACGGCAAGATCAACGTGCTGCTCGCCAGCGACGTGGCCTCACGCGGGCTCGACGTCAAGGGCATCGATCTGGTGGTCAATTTCGACATGGCCCGCAAGGGTGACGACTATGTACACCGCATCGGCCGCACCGGCCGTGCCGGTGAGCAGGGATTGGCAGTGTCGTTGATCGGTCCACTGGAGTGGAATCTGAAAGCGTCAATTGAGCGCTACCTGCGGGTGACGCTGGAACCGCGCAAGGTCAAGGAGCTGCCCGGAAATTACAAGGGGCCGAAGAAACTCAAGGCATCCGGGAAGGCCGCAGCACCTTCCAAGCGAAAGAAAAAGGAATAAAGCAGCGTGAATGGAACAATCGTCAATGTCGAGAAGGTGATGCGGGCTGAGCAAGCCACGCGGCAGTGGCTGGAGCGGGTCGTGGTCGGCCTTAATCTGTGCCCCTTTGCCCGTCGCGAACTGGATGGCGGTCGTGTGCGGATCGCCGTGACGGGAGAGACTGATCTGGAGGGGCTGTTGATGACCTTCGCGACCGAACTCGCTCGGCTCAATAACGAACCGTCCATCGAGACGACCCTGGTGGTGGTTGCCGACGCCGTGCCGGATTTCTTCGAATATCTCGATTTGCTGGACATGGCGCAGGGCTGGCTTGAGGAACAGGATATGGAGGGTGTCTATCAGCTCGCCAGCTTCCACCCGGACTATCAGTTTGCCGACAGCGATCCGGATGACGAGGCAAACTATACCAATCGCTCGCCGTTCCCGATTATTCACATTCTGCGCGAAGACAGTGTCGAGCAAGCCGTGGCCTCACACCCTGACGCGGAATGCATCCCCGAACGCAACATCAGTCTGGCAAGAGAGAAGGGGCTGGCCTACTGGCAGGCTCTGCTGAAAGACGTCACTACCCGCACCTGAAACATGCTACTTCCTGTGGGCTGTTGTCAGATAAAGCTCAACGTCGCCAGCACATTGGTCAAATTCAGCAACAGAAACAACATTGCTATACGCGCCAATGCCTTACCCGGGTCTGACCCGCGATAGCCCTTGTCGATGCCGAGCAGGAGGAGGAAGGACCAGGCCACCAGGGCGAGGATCATGGCTACGTAGGGGGGCCAGTTGCGGTCGGCTACCAACATGCTGCCGATCACGAAGAAGACGGCCGCCACGAGCAGATAGAGTGTCCAGTAAGTCTGCGCCAGGCCGACGTAGTGCCCGTGAATCAGTCTTGCCAGAAAAGTGTTGCCGGTGTTGCTCTCTACCATGTTGTCACTGCCTGTAATGATGAGATGGGTATAGCCTGAGGTATAGAGTACTTTCAGGCCGGGGCGCAGCGCAATGGCGACCTCTGCCAGCCGCTGGCCATTCATGTTGCCGGGCATCATGGCATCAATGAATGACAGGTCTATCTGAGCCGGGTTGCGCAGTTGCACACGAGCTGCACGTATTGCCCTGGCAGCAGGTCTGGGTTCTGCTCGGCATGCACCAGTCCAATGTCGATGTTGGCGCTGAGCGTTCGCCGCCGCAAACCTCCTGTGTTCTATATGCTCACTTAGATCTCTATTTTTTTGGCTGTTATCGATTGTTATTGGTGCGTCATTGATCTTGGCGACCCCGCTTCGGCAGGCAGGCGCCATCTTGCGCGAAGTGCTCGCGATTTCAATACAGACATCGGTAGGGCTACAGGTAAATCCAGACGTGCAGTGGGCACGAGGGGGACAGATGCTATATCCTGAGAGCCTTTCCCGTAGTCTCCCTGCCTCCCGCAGGGCAGTACAGCGCAGGGTGCGAATCGATGTCCGACAGCTTCAGAAGTCATTTCTATGCCTATATCAGCAAGATCCGCTGGCTGCAGCGCTGGGGGCTCAAGCGCAATGTCATCAATGAAAATGTCATGGAGCATAGCTGGGAGGTAGCCACGATCACCCACGTGCTGGGGCTTATCCGCAATCGTCACTTCGGAGGCACACTTGATGTGAATGCCGTTGTGGTTGCAGCGCTTTACCACGACTGCGGCGAGGTCATCACTGGCGACATGCCCTCGCCAATCAAATACCACTCGCCCGAGATTACCCGTGCCTACAAGGCTGTGGAAGTCCAAGCCGAGCGCGAACTGCTGGGGTTGCTGCCGCAAGATTTACAGCCGGACTTTCGCGCGGTGCTGCTACATGAGGAGATCCCTGCCGAACACATGCAGTTGATCAAGGCTGCTGACACCCTGTGTGCTTATCTCAAGTGCAAGGCCGAGGTGCTGGCCGGCAACTTTGAATTCTCCCAGGCGGAGAAGGACGTGAAGAACCGTCTGGACCGCATCGACCTGCCGGAGGTGGGCTATTTCCTCGATACCTTCGCTCCGAGCTATGGTCTGACGCTGGATGAGCTGCTCAAGTGAGGCACTGTTCTTGTATTCTCTGTAGCACACTCTTTTGCGTTCACATTAACCACCGGAATAGCTCTGAAGGAAATGCCGCGTTATGACTGATCAGGTCTCCAAGACATTCGCCGAACTCGTCGAACTGAATTTTCAGCTTTACAACAGCCTGTTTCTCACCCTGCCACTGGATGCCGTGGAGCAGACCGGCACCCTGCTGCCCCTGCTCAGCGAGGCTTGCACCGACGGCCTGGAGAACGGGCAAGACCCGGCCACGATCATTGAAAATTTCTTCGAGGTGCACAAGCCGGCCTTCACGGAGGTGGAGCGGATTCAATTTCTTTTCAAGGTGATTCAGTACGTGGAGCGCCAGGTGGTGCTCATTGATGCACTCGAAGATGCTGCCTACAGCCGCATTCATCGCATTGAGGGCAAAAGCTCGCTGGTACAGCTGCTGGATCGTGCTCGCGACAATGATCTCGACGAAAAACTGGGCGGCATTCTGGAAACTTTCGGCGTGCGTGTGGTGCTTACTGCGCACCCGACGCAGTTCTATCCAGGGCAAGTGCTGGCGATCATTTCCGACCTCACGGAGGCAATCTCGGCGAATCAGATCGGCACCGCGCGTGACCTGCTGCAACAGCTCGGCAACACGCCGTTCTTCCAGAAACAGAAACCTTCGCCCTACGATGAAGCGGTGTTGCTGACCTGGTATCTGGGTAATATTTTTTACCCAAGCATTGGCGACATCGTTGATCAGCTGGCCGAGCAATACCCTCAGCAGGTGCTGGGGAATCAGGAACTCATCACCGTCGGTTTCTGGCCGGGCGGGGACCGTGACGGCAACCCGTTCGTGACTACCGAGACGACCAGGAAGGTGGCTGCCAAGCTGCGCTATACGGTGCTGAGTTGCTATCACCAGAACATTCGTGCACTGAAACGGCGCCTGAGTTTCCATGGCACCTATGACCGGCTGGTAGCATTGGAGCTGCAATTGCACGAGGAGTTGAGCGAAGCGCCCGTCGAGAATCCGCTGAACCTCGAACAATTTCTGGCCGAGATCGACGCCATCGAGCAGGTACTGGTCAGCGACCATCAGGGCCTCTATCGCGATCTGCTGCAGTCCTTCCGACGCAAGGTGCAGCTGTTCGGTTTTCATTTTGCCAGCATCGACATTCGTCAGGACAGCCGCGTGATTTCTGCGGCACTGGACGCCGTGATCGCCCAGCGCCGCGACCTGTTGCCTCCGCACATCTTCGAACTCAACTGGCAGCAGCAGATCGATTGCCTGATCAGCTGCCGTGGCCACGTCGATGTCGACAGTTTCAGCGATCCGGTCATCCGCGACACGCTCGGCTCTTTTGCCATCATGCGCAAAATCCAGATGCTCAACGGCGAGCGTGCCACGCACCGTTACATCATCAGCAATTGCCGGGGTGCATCCGACATCGCCAAAGTGTTCGCACTGTTCCGTCTGTGCGGCTGGGCCGATGTGCCACTGACCGTGGACATCGTGCCGCTGTTTGAGACCGTTGATGACCTGCAGCGTGCCGGGGCATCGATGACCCACATCTATACCAACCGCCACTACAAAGCCCATCTGGAGCGGCGCAGGAAGCGTCAGACGGTGATGCTCGGTTTCTCCGACGGCACCAAGGACGGCGGTTACCTGATGGCCAACTGGGCCATCTACCGCGCCAAGGAAGATCTCACGGCAATCTCGCGACAATCCGGTGTAGAGGTCATCTTCTTCGACGGCCGTGGTGGTCCGCCCGCGCGCGGCGGCGGCGATACCTATCTGTTCTATGCGGCACTTGGCAGGAACATCGAGAGCAACCAGATCCAGATGACCGTGCAGGGGCAGACTATCAGCACCTTCTACGGCATCAAGGAAGCCGCCGTACATAACATGAGTCAGCTGCTCATGGCGGGCATCGAGAACAACCTCTACGACCGTGCCGAACGCGAACTCGATGGTGAACAACGTGCGCTGATGGAAGAATTGGCGCAGTCCAGCTACCGCACCTACGAAGCCTTCAAGAAGCACTCGCTGTTCCTGCCGTATCTGGAGGAGATGAGCACGCTGAACTATTACGCGATGACCAACATCGGCAGCCGCCCCGCCAAACGCGGCACTACAAGTAAGCTGAAATTCGAAGACCTGCGCGCGATTCCTTTTGTCGGTGCGTGGAGCCAGCTCAAGCAGAACGTGCCGGGATTCTACGGGGTCGGCTCCGCGCTGAAGGAGCAGGAAGACAAGGGCAACTTCCGTGCCTGCATCCGCCTGTATCAACGCTCACGCTTCTTCCGTGCACTGATCGCCAACAGTATGCAGAGCATGAGCAAGACCAACTTCGCACTGACCCGTTATATGCAGAAAGACCCGCGTTTCGGCGTGTTCTGGAATATCCTGCACGACGAGTACGAACTCAGTCGCGCGATGGTGTTGAAGATCTCCGGTCAGCAGCAGCTGCTCGAAGACAATCCGCGTAGTCGCATGAGTATCCAGCTGCGTGAGCGGGTGGTGCTGCCGCTGCTGACGGTGCAGCAGTACGCGCTGATCCGCATTCAGCAGGAACGCAAGACGGAGGAGCACGCCCATCTTGCGTTGTACGAAAAAATGGTGATGCGTTCGCTGTTCGGCAACATCAATGCAAGTCGCAACTCGGCATGACAGGAATAAAAATAGTATGAATCCACGACGCGTCCTGTTCGCGAGCCTGATCGGTACCACGATCGAGTTCTTCGACTTTTACATCTATGGCACAGCTGCTGTGCTGGTGTTTCCGCTACTATTTTTTCCGGGCTCTGACCCGGCCACTGCCACGCTGCAATCTCTCGCCACCTTCGCTCTCGCCTTTTTCGCCAGGCCGATAGGTTCGGCATTGTTCGGCCACTTCGGTGATCGTATCGGCCGCAAGGCGACGCTCGTCGCGGCGCTGCTCACCATGGGTGTTTCGACAGTAGCGATTGGCCTGCTGCCGACCTATGCCTCCATCGGCTTGCTCGCGCCCGCATTACTCGCGTTATGCCGATTCGGGCAGGGCATAGGGCTTGGAGGCGAGTGGGGTGGCGCCGTGCTGCTCGCCACCGAGAACGCACCGCCCGGCAAACGTGCCTGGTATGGCATGTTTCCACAGTTAGGCGCGCCCATCGGCTTCATTCTCTCGACACTCGTGTTCGTCGCGCTCAACGCCACGCTTACCGAAGACCAGTTCTTCGCCTGGGGCTGGCGCGTGCCATTTCTTGCCAGTGCGCTGCTGGTGTTTGTCGGGCTCTATGTGCGCTTGCAGATCACGGAGACGCCTGCGTTTCAAAATGCTATCGACAACGGCGAACGCGTCAAGCTGCCCATCGTCACCGTCATGCGCGACCACACCAGCACCCTGATTCTGGCAACGCTGATGGCCACCACTACCTTCGTCACCTTCTATCTGATGACGGTGTTTACCTTGAGCTGGGGCACGAGCCAGCTCGGCTTCGAACGTCAGGAATTTCTCATCATGCAGATCATCGGCGTGTTGTTCTTCGCGGCGATGATTCCCCTTTCGGCCGTTATCGCCGACCGCGTCGGCCGCATCCGCATGCTGATCTACGCCACTATTTCCATAATGCTGTTCGGCCTCGTGTTTGGCCCGCTGTTCGCTGGTGGCGGTACCTTCCTGGTGATCGTACTGCTGTCCCTCGGACTGGGTTGCATGGGCCTGACCTATGGGCCACTCGGCACCGCATTGTCGGAAATGTTTCCGACGGCAGTGCGCTACACCGGTGCTTCCATGGCGTTCAATCTCGCGGGAATTCTCGGTGGTTCGCTCGCGCCGTACATCGCGACCTGGTTGGCAGTGAATTATGGAATCGCGGCGGTGGGGTATTATCTGTCTGGGGCGGGGTTGCTGACGTTGGTGGCGTTGGTGATTATCAGTCGAAGGGATCGGGCATGAAGTAATGCCATTGGGGAGTGCGCGATTCTGGGCTCTGACCTGTTTCCGTGCTGCCGCAGTTCCAGCGCATGGGCATCGGCAAGGCGCTGATCACATGGATTGTTACGCCTCAAGGCAATGAGGGCTCAAGGGTGTTGCCTCGTGGGGCATCCGGGATGCTGCCGGCAGAACCGACAGCGCAGACTTTCATGCTACAATTTGGCTAAAGCGAATTGTCAGTTGCCCCTGTACGAGAGTGATTTCATGAAGCAAGTGTTGGCCTTGATTGTGCTCCTGAGCACCAGCCTGAGTGTATATGCTGATGTGTTTGCTGTTTTTCGTGATGAAGACGGCAGCACTAATTGGCAATATGTTGCCAATACCAGCGCTAGTCTGCTGATTCTGACCCTGCTGGTGGTCCTGTTTTTCCTGGTTCGTGCGCACTTGCGTGCCACCCTCTCCAATCGAGCGCTGACCGAGATCAAGGCCACGCTGGAAGATCGAGTGGAGCGCCGCACGGTGGTATTGCGCGAGACTGCCGAGCAGTTGCGCAAGCGCGAGGCCTATATCACCAGTATTGTGAACTCCATGCCGGTGATGCTGATTGGCATCAATGACAAGTTGCAGGTGACCCAGTGGAACAAGACTGCTGAGGGAATTACCGGGCGTCTTTTTGACGATGTCATGGGCAAGAATCTTTGGGCAGCGTACTCAGCCATCACGCTGACTGACGAACAGGTGCAGGATGTGCTGGCCAGCGGTGAGACGCTGCACCTGAAGCACACGCAGCCGGGTCAGTACAGTTACGAGCTGACCGTTTACAGACTCAAGGATCACAATGACACCGGTATCGTCATTCTGATTTCCGACATCAGCAAACAGGTGAATGCGGAAAACAAAGTGGCAGAGCGCGACAAGATATCGGCTCTGGGTGAGTTGGCATCCGCGATGGCATATGACATCAGTCTGCCAATCAACACCATATTCCAGCACGTCTCCAATTCACGGGAAAAAATTGAGACTGCAGAGTTGGGGGCGTTGAAAGAATTTCTGTTGCAGGAAGTGGAAATTGTTCGGCAGAGTGCCCAGCAGGCCACTTCCATCGCACAGAATTTACTGGATCTTGCCCGCAGCCATCGTATTACGGAACAAATGGCCGATATCCCTGCGATCATGGATCGCAGCATTGAACTGGCAGGCGAACTGTTCACGGACGCCGATGGTCTCGCGTTTAAAGACATCGAGATTCGTCGCAACTACAGCGCAGATCTGCCGCAGGTTTCCTGTTACCCGGACGAGCTGGTACAGGTCTTTACGCGGTTGTTGCGCAGTGCGTTTTATGCTCTCAAGGTCAAAGAATGGGGGGCGAACAGCAAACCCGGAATCAGCATTGAGATCAGCCAGTTCATCGATTCGCTCTGGATCAAAGTCGGGCACAAGGGGCAGATTTTAGGGGCTGATGCGCAGACGGAAATTTTCGAACCGTCCTTCGCTATCTCGGCAGGCAAGTCCGACTGCCCGGTTGAGCATCGACTGTCATATCCCTATTTCATCGTCACCGAACATCACCGAGGTCATATGTCAGTGACCTCCAACGAGCAGCTGGGAACTTGTTTCAATATTCAGTTGTCGCTTGCTTAATAGTCCTGTGGAGTCGCATGGATGCTTAATGTCACTCCCGCGGTCTTCTGCTTCAGTGTGAAGCAGGCCCCACCACGGGGATTGACGCTTACCTCGGCCGCCCCGCCGTGAATGATGGCATTCTCGACTAGCTTGCCGTTGCCCTCCATGTTCGCCATACCCTCGATGTTGACCAGCCCCAGGTAATTTAGTGGCGGTGCGCCGAATTCGTCGAGCCGGAAAAAGTCTGTGCCGCCAGACATGATGTCGCGCTCAAGCACGCCAGACAAAAACGCGGTGTCCGACGCGGCAAGCACTTTGCGCTCACTGTTGTAAATGGCGTAGCGGGTGTCGTACTTCGCCAGCGCATCGGCGCTCTTCCGTGAGTAGATATCTGACACCGCGAACGGTATGGATCTGAGTGGAGGAGCCACCTTGCCCCAGTTTGCGGCGCATGAGTGCGCCGCGTGCGCACTGCGATATGGATTTCTGGCAGGAAGCGGCAGGGGATTTCGACTTCGAATTTTTTGTGGAAATGCAGCAGATCAAGAATGCGATGCTGCGAATTGAAGCGGAGCACCTGTTGCGTGCCCGGAGCCAGCGCGAGCGCTTTGAATATGTGAACAGTCGCGGCAGCAGTTCACTGGAGCGCAGGGAGCTGCGCACTTCAGTTCCCACGCGGGAAATCAGTTAGAGTGTAGAGTGGGTGTTCTGGTTGACCGCCTGCCGTGGAGCATTGTCAGTTTGAATCCATGGAATATCGGTGGTAGTTTGGGATCAGACGGCGTTGCAGCCTGTTTGCGTTCTGGAGAACACCATGCCTTTTCAGGAATCAATTCGTACCTGTCTCAATAAATTCACGGATTTCAACGGCTGCGCCACTCGGTCTGAATTCTGGTGGTTTGTGTTGTTTGTCGGATTGGTCGAGATGGCACTGTCATACGTGAGCGGGATATTGAGCAACGTGTTCCTGCTCGCGATGTGCTTGCCGCTGTTGGCAGCAGGGATACGTCGTTTTCACGACATCGGCCGGACCGGGTGGTGGATGATGTTTGTGGTGGTCCCATTCGCAGGGATTTTTCTGCTGATGTTTTTGTGGGCGTTTCCGACGAAGGTGGTGTCGGCTGATGACACAATTTCGACGTGATGCAGAAACAGAATCTGGGAGGGTGCGGTGGTGTTGGAAGTCGCAAATCTGGATATCAAACCGGGTCTGGAACCTGAGTTCGAGAAAGCGTTCGATGTGGCACAGAAGATCATCTCAACCATGCTTGGCTATGGGTGGCATGAGCTGCAGCGCTGTCTCGAAAACAGCAGCCGCTATATCCTGCTGGTGAGCTGGGCGACGCTGGAGGATCACACGGTCGGGTTTCGTGGGTCGCCGCAGTACCAGGAGTGGAGTGCGTTGCTGCACGATTTTTACGATCCGCTTCCGCAGGTGCTGCACTTTGAGTCAATGTTCAGCAACCGTCGTTGAGTGCTTTATTTCTAAGTGTTATTTCACAGCCGCCTTCGTCACTGTCAGCTTCAGTTCCACTTCCTTGCTCTCGCCTGAGAGATACACCGCATCGTCTTGAATGTTGCACTGCAAGGTCATGTTGCGGTCGCACAAGTCCGCGAGTGTGGTTGGGGAGACAGTGTCGATGGCGATGATGTTGAGTTTGTCGAAACGCGCCAGTGTCTCTGCCGCCTTCGCGAACCACGGGCCGGCGTTGCGGGGCTGATAGGTGTAGATGAATACTTCGTCGGCGCGGCCACATGCCTTGCGGATGCGCTTGTCTTCAGGCTGGCCGAGATCGACCCAGGTGGTGATGTGGTCGGTCAGGTCTTTGTCCCAGATGTCGGGCTCATCTTCGGTGCTGATGCCTTTGGTGAAGGCGAGGCTCTCGCTGGCGTGCAGGGCGAAAGCGACGATGCGGACCATCAGTCGCTCCTCGGTTTCCGAAGGATGCTGGGCCATGGTGAGCTGATGGGTCTGGTAATAGTGACGGTTCATGTCGGAGATCATCAGTTCTGCTTTCAGGATTGTCGCTTTTGTTGCCATGGTCTTTCTTTTTTCCTTATGTTTTGTGCGAGCCCGCTTGTGAGGGAGCGTGCCTGCGTGCGACTGATTAGTACCTGAAGCTATCGGACAGGAGCCTCAAGCCTTGCGCTGGTCGAGGCTAAAAGGTCCCGCCCCCAGTCCGCTCAGCACGAGCAGCCCCGCAATTATTCCCAGATTTTTCACAAAATTCTGCGTTTCGTGCCCACGCTGCACGGCTTCGGTGATGTCCCAGAAATCGTGCATCACCAGGCTGATGACCAGCGTGAGTCCCGCGAGCAGAAAGGCCGCGATTTGAGCCTTGTAACCGGCTATCAAAGCGGCACCCGCACCCAGTTGAATGATGATCGTTAGCACGAGAAAGAATGGGATCATGACCATCCCGTGCGCGGCCATGTAGTCCGCCGTCCCCTGATAATTGAATATCTTCATCAACCCCCCGGGCAGAATGAAATACAACCCCAAAACAATGCGGCCTGCGAGCGGGCATAGCGATTCCAGTCTGGCGATCATGTCATTCTCCCTGCGCCGGGGGTCAGACCTGCGCAATACATTGAATTTAATAAGATAATTTATTAAAAAGCGTTGCTGTTTACTTGCGGACATCTGGAGCAGTCAAGTTTGTTCTTAATTTAAATTGAAACAATATCATCAACCAAAGTGCCTAACGGAATGGATCGCGAACATGGATATCTCAATAAAACAAATAAAAACAAAAGGTTGAGTGGGTCTGACCCGCCAGTTACCCGCGAGTTACCACATGAGGTCGTCGGGGACTTTGTAGTCGGCGTAGGGGTCGTCTTCCTGGGTGCCGTCGGCAGATATTTGCTGTTCATTGCAGACGATGATAAAGGACGGATCGCGCAGTTGGATCTTCAGTGCGGCAGCCTGCGGGACGATTTCGTAATGCCCGTCGAGTCTGACAATGGCGAGACGCCCTTGACTCAAGTGGTTCACTGTCGCGATGTCGACGTGCATGGATTTGATTTTCTTGTCGTCAACGAAGTTGTATGCCACGTCACCCTTGTTCTTTGGCAGGCGGTTCATGGTAATGATTTGTTTGATCTGTGCAGCGATGGCCTTGGCGTCGGCTGCTTTGTTTTGTTCGCGAGCCAGTGCGCGGTCGCGCTCAGCCTTCTCGGCCAGCGCTAGTTTTGCGGCCTCCTTGGTCTCGTCGATTACACCGGCTTTGCTGTGCTGTTGCTGACGAACCTGTTTGCGTTTCTCGCTGTTGCTCTTCTTGAGCTGTTTTTCCTTGACCAGTCCGGCCTTCAGTAGTTGTTCCTGCAGAGAGATTGCCACGGGAGAGCCTCGTTACTGTTTGCTTTTACGTTAGATGGGGAATCATGTCAGGATGCCCGTGTTAAAGCAATTTGCCGCCCGGATTGTCTATGCTCCAGCGTGTTGCTACCCTCAACGTTTGCCATTACAAGAACAACAGCATGAGCCACAAATACACCATCACGTTCGTGTTCATCACACTGCTCATCGATTCCATCGGCTTCGGTATCATCCTGCCCGTCATGCCCCAGCTGATCATGGGCGTCTCAGGGCAAGGCCTTTCCGAGGCCGCCCGCTTCGGCGGCTGGTTGATGATGATCTATGCACTGATGCAGTTTTTCTGCTCACCGATTATGGGCAATGTGTCGGATCGCTTCGGACGCCGCCCTGTGTTGCTGATCTCACTGCTGTTGCTGGGTATCGACTACCTCATCATGGCATGGGCGCCCACGCTGGTCTGGTTGTTTCTCGGTCGCATGGTGGCCGGTATCGCCGCCTCCACCTATAGCACCTGTTATGCGGTAATCGCGGATACGACACCGATTGAAAAACGGACACAGACATTCGGTCTGATCGGAGCTGCATTTGGAGTCGGTTTTATCGTCGGACCAGTCATTGGTGGTTTGCTTGGCGAGTACGGTGCCAGACTGCCCTTCATTGCCGCTGCGTGTCTTGCTTTCGCGAATCTCATTTTTGGTTTCTTCGTCATGCCCGAGACACTGCCGCACGAGAGTCGTCGTGCCTTCGATTGGCGACGCGCCAACCCAACCGGAACACTCAAAGCGCTGCGCAAGTACCCGATGGTAATCGGTCTGATCAGCGCCTATTTTCTGTTCATGATGGGACATCACGCGCTGCCTTCCACCTGGACCTATTACACCATCGAGAAATTTGCCTGGAGCGAGCGCGAGGTGGGCTATTCCTTCGCGTTCGTCGGCATCCTGATGGTACTCACGCAGGCCCTACTGCTGCGCAGAGTGTTGCCGATCATCGGCCAATACAAGGCGGCGCTGCTGGGTTTTTCTTTCTGCATAATATCGTTTCTGGGTTATGCCTTTGCCAATGCCGGCTGGGTGCTTTATCTGTTCATGATTCCGGGGGCGCTGCAGGGCTTCGTGATGCCCTCCATCAACGGCATCATCTCGGGGCAGATTCCAGCCAATGGGCAGGGGGAATTACAGGGTGGAATGGCGAGCATGTCGAGCCTGACGTCCATCATCAGCCCGCTTTTGATGACGAGCACCTTTGCTTACTTCACCGCGCAATCGGGGCCAGTGTATTTTCCGGGAGCGTCGTTCCTCTTCGCAGCAGTGCTTACGGTGTGCAGTGTGCTGATGTTCATCAGAGCGGTGCGTCTTCCAAGCAATGCATAAAGGGCTGCCTGCGATTGAGCGAGGTTGACAGTCAATCGCGGGCGGGCCTCTATGCCCTTTGGGTACGCTCCCACAGGAGGCAGGAGCGATCAGCGGCGCGGCGGACGACTGAAGCGAAACTCATAACTGACATCCGGGGTCGCCACTGCCGAGCCATTATCGAAGCGCGGGGCATATCGCAGGCCGGCGACCGCCTCCGTGGCAGCAGCGGCCAGTTCCGCATCGGCGTCGTCATCGGTGACGCGCACGTTCGTCACGAAGCCCTCGGCGTCCACATCAAACTGCAGATTGACCGCGCCTTCCGAGGCGAGTTCATGCGGGAACTCGCGTCGATAGATAAGTGTTGGTGCCGCATTGCCTTCCCCAACAATCAGCACATGGGGTGTGGCCTCTGCGCGCTGATCCTGGCGCTCGAGGGCTTCGGCAAGTGCGATGTGCGCGTTCACGGAGAAGGGGCGCGCCTCGGGGAAGCGGTCGAACACCTCGGCGGCGGCGGTAAGCGGTGCGATGGCGGCGAGATAACTGCCTTCGCTCATCTCCAGGCGGCCTATCCAGAAGTTGGCTGTCGCCAGGCGATAACGCGCGATGTCGTTGTCGATGGGTTCAAGGCTGGCGCGTGCCGCCTGCCAGGATTCTCTGGCTTCGTCGCGCTGATCCAGGCTGAAGTAGGTGGTGCCCAGCTGGATGCCGATGATGGCTTCGAGGAAGGGGTCGCGCGGATCCTGATTGCGGGCCAGCTCGTAGGCGCGCAGATAGTGTCCCCTGGCATCGGCGAATTCGCCGTTGGCGGTGGCAGAATCGCCCAGAGCCATCAGTGGGTCGACCAGCGCCAGGGCGTCTTCGCCGTGGACATTTTCGGAGATTTCCAGCGCGTGTTCGAGAATCTCGGCAGCGTCGTCGCCGTCGCGGATCACGTTGCCATAGTTCAATGCCAGTGCGGCGGTTGTCTGGTGCGCTTCCCCCAGCACTTCCAGTGCCAGTTCATAGGCCTCACGGGCGGGCTCTATGGCCTGATCACGGAACTGCGGACCTTGTGCCACCAGCTCCTGATATTGACGGTAGGCGGCGTTCATGGCGGCCCGTTTTTCATCATCGGTTTGAGCGTGCGCAGCCAGAGGCAAGCTCAACAAAGCCAGCATAGCCAGAGGTTTGAGTATGGCCAGCGGACGACGTGAGAAGGGAGGTGTCTGGTTGATCATTTTGAAAGCCCTTTTGGTGAAGAGTCTATTTTGCGGAGGTCCTGGTGGACGGTGTTTTGTGAATCACTATGACCAGCTGTGGAGCACGGTGTACACGAAGCGGTTAATACTCGCAATCCTGTTGAGGCTGCCACAGCGGTTTGTCTGTTGAGCAGTCGCTCGAAAGCGCTCGTAGAGACATGTTGGCACAATTTGGCTACACTGCGCGCCAGCTCGAGGCGGTCAATACGAAGTCAACCGCCATAAAATTGCCAATAACAATAACGAGGTTCCTATGCTACTACGCCCGCTCGCGTCTGCCATCACTCTCTGCGCACTGCTCGCTTCTGCAACCGGACTGCAGGCAGCTGAACTCAATGCCAATCTCAAGATTGTTCGCTACGGACCCGCCGGGCAGGAGAAGCCGGGCCTGGTCGATGCGTCCGGTCAGCTTCGCGATCTGTCAGCACACGTCACCGACATCACGCCCGATGTTCTGTCCGATGAAGGTCTGGAGCGCATCGCGGCCATTCCCATGGACCAGTTGCCAGTAGTGCCAGGTGAGCCGCGTCTGGGAGTGCCGCTGACCGGTATCGGCAAAATCATCGCAGTAGGGTTCAATTATGTGAATCATGCGGCTGAAATGCAGGTTGAGTTGCCCACTGAACCTTTGATATTCATGAAAGCGACTTCTGCCTTGATCGGTCCGTTTGATAACGTCATTCAGCCGCGCAACGGCGTGAAGCTCGACTACGAGTCTGAGCTGGTCGTGGTGATAGGTAAGAGGGCTCAGTATGTGTCCGAGGCCGATGCTTTTGATTACATTGCCGGCTATGCGGTTGGTCATGACGTGTCTGAGCGCGCCTTTCAGCGCG
>CAIOZF010000193.1 GCA_903862645.1 uncultured Gammaproteobacteria bacterium | reverse complement strand
GGCCAGCGCCCGTTCCTATCAGGACGAGGCCGGCGGCCTGCACATCCACTCGATGTTTTTGCACAACGTGGACGACCGCCCCCGCAACACCACCGTGGCCTTCACCCTCACCGGACATCAACTGATCACGCTGCGCGAGCGTGAGATCCCGGCTTTCCGTCTGCTGCGCATGCGCGCCAAGCGCCAGCGCGGGCTGGCGCAGGACGCCGTCGCGATTCTACTGGCGCTGTTCGAGATCAAGATCAACGATCTGGCCGACACGCTGGAAGAGGTTTATACCGGTCTGGAACGCACCAGCAACTTGGTACTGGAAGAGACTTCGACGGGCATGGAGGATGCCATCGACGAGCTGGCGAGGCATGAAGACACCAACGGTAAGGTCAGGCTGTGCCTGATGGACACCCAGCGCGCGCTGACCTTCCTGTTGCGCCATGGTCGGCTGTCGCAGGATCACTCGGAGTCTGCCCGCGAACTGCTGCGCGACATTGAGTCGCTGCTGCCGCACAACAGTTTCGTGTTCGACAAGATCAACTTTCTGATGGATGCGGCGCAGGGGTTCATCAATATTGAGCAGAACCAGATCATCAAGATCTTCTCAATCGCGGCGGGAATCTTTCTGCCGCCGACGCTGGTGGCGAGTGCCTACGGGATGAACTTCGCGTACATGCCGGAGCTGGATTGGGTGCTGGGGTATCCGATGGCGATTGGGTTGATGCTGTTGTCGGGCATCGCGCCTTATTGGTTCTTCAAGCGCAAGGGCTGGTTGTAACTAATCTGTCGGCCAATCCCGCTGGATGAAACTGCAACACATACCTGCGTTGATTTTAACCCCACGATTCGCACAGTCTCTCGGGAGTGGGGTGCCGGGGCGGGCAGTGGTGACCGTTGAGCGCCATCGATGGCGCGATCGAGCCCTACAGGGAAGTATTCACGGGCGTGTCACCACAGCCCGCCCCGGCACCCCACTCCAACCACTGACTGAAAGAAAACTCAAAGATTCACATTAGCAAATTCGATTCGGCCAGCCGCTCCGTAGATGACGGACGGATCGGCATCAAGTTTGGCCGGAGCCTGCAGGCTTGGCCAGATCGGGGTGATCAGGTCCAGTTGGGCGCGGATCGCTGCTACGGCGGTGTTGTTTTCGGCCAGGGTATCCAGCCGCTCCAGCAACTGAGTCGCCACGCGCACGAAGCCCAGCGCGTCCTGATACTCATGCTCGTTCTCCAGCACGCCCCCCTCACCTACCGCAATGTCGTACTCGGCAGCGGCCGTGCGTACCAGATTCAGAATTACGTCGCCGAGGATTTCAGCATTCAGCTCGGTGACTGCATTTTCGGCCTGGGTGATCGCGTCCTGCAGCGCGACATACGCCGCCTCGACTTCGGCCAGCGGGCGCTGCTCCGTGACGGCAACGGCCAGTGCCTCCAATTGCTCGGCAAAGCCAGTGGCCTTGCGCGACTCTATCGCCGGGAGCAGGTCCGCGTACAGCTCGTCACCAGGATGTTTCATGTGGGTCGCAGAGGCCTCCTGCTCACCCTGCCGGTACAGATCGACGCCGACATTGAGGTGACCTCGGATGAAAGCGAGTTGCCCCAGATAGACGGCATCGCTGGCGATGGCCTCAGCGCTCGCGGCGCCCTCACCACCCTCGCCCCCTTCACCCGCCGTCTCCATGGCGCCGTGATCCATACCACCTGGACCGACGCTGGTGCCGATATAAAAAGCCGTACTCGCGGCCACCACCACACCAAGGCCGACCCAAAGCTTGTTTCTGGTTTCCATGCTGACTCCCGGCTGCGCCCAGCGCAGTGATTTATGTGCAGGTCTTGATATGCAGTGTTTGACGTACTGCGACTGACGTATTGTGAACTGGTGGTTTGTATTCGGCCCGGCGGGCCTCTAAACTGGGGCCACTATACATCCAACAAGAATCATTCTCAATTAGGAATTGTTGCCATGCTGCTGCAGATTGCCAATGCCCTCTCTCCCACGTTGCTCAAGGAGTGTCAGCTGCTGGGTACCGAAGACGCACTGTTTGCCGACGGGCGCAGCACCGCTGGATGACACGCCCGGGAGCGTAAACACAACCTGCAGGCGCGCGCAGAGTCCAAGGTCGCGGGCGTGCTGAAGCAGGTCGAGATAGCTTTGCTCAGGCACGAACTGGTGATTGCTGCCGCGCGACCAAAGCAGATCGTGCGCCTGCTGTTCAGCCGCTACGACGAGGGCATGCATTACGGCACTCACGTCGATGACGCATTGATGGACGGGCAGCGCACCGATCTCTCCTTTACTGTCTTCGTCAGCCCTCCCGAGGCCTATGACGGCGGCAGCTTGGTGATCGATGAGCCCGGTGCCGACCGCGCCTTCCGGCTTGGTGCGGGCGAAATGCTGCTCTACCCGTCATCTTCTCTACATCGCGTGGAGCCGGTCACCCGCGGGTCACGTCTGGTGTTGATCGGCTGGATCCGCAGCTATTTACGCAGCGCGGAAGCACGCGAGATCCTATTCGATCTAGAGCGCACCATCGCCATACTGCGGGCGCAGCAGGGGCCTGACCAGAGAGAACTCCCCGCCGAATTGGAACTGCTGCTCAAGACCCGCAGCAATCTGTTGCGAATGTGGGCCGAGGACTGAATTTGGCGGCGGCCTGAGAATTAGCAGACACTGCGTCTGGTCTGTTGTGTGGGTATCGACCAGTGCCAACGAATTCTCGAACGATAAAATGTCAATCCGCGTCCAAAGCCTTCCCCGCCGGATTGACGAAACGACGGCGGGAGTGCTGTACTGGGTTACGCACAGAACTTGGCCTTCCTTATGCGCAACCCATTCTTGAGTGCATCCGTGAGCAACTGGCCCACAACAGGGAGTTCAGCAAAAGCGGTGTCACTACCAGCATCGGCGCCATCACCTATAACGCCGCCCCGCACGTCGTGGACGACATGATCGCGGGAGCCGATGAGATGAGGTACCTGGTCGAGGTTGGCAACAAGAACCGCGTGCATATCGCAATCGCTCAGGCTGCCTGAGCAATACTGTCCCGACAGGAGTCCCCACATGTTGAAGTTTTATTACGCCCCTCGCACCTGCGCACTTGCCGCCCACCTCGCTCTTGAGCAGACTGGTGCGCCTTATGAGGCCATCGCGCTGGACTTTACCAACCAGGCGCAACGCTCAGCGCAGTACCTCGCACTCACCCCCAAAGGTCGTGTACCGGCGCTGGTCACCGAACGCGGTACGCTGACAGAGACCCCTGCCCTGCTGTTGTACCTGTGCCAGCGCTATCCCGAGGCCGGCCTCGCCCCCTTGGACGACATCTTCGCCACTGCAGAACTGCAGGCATTCAACAGTTATCTGTGCTCGACTGTCCATGTCGCGCATGCACACCGTATTCGTGGCACGCGCTGGGTCGATGATCCTGCGGCCATAGAAGCCATGAAGAAGAAGGTGCCGCAATCAATGGGCGACTGCATGGCGTTGATCGAGAACGGCATGTTGCGCGGCCCTTGGGTAATGGGCGAGCGTTACTCGGTGGCCGATATGTACCTGTTCACAATTTCCGGCTGGTTGGAAGGAGATGGGGTGGACACAAGCAAGTTGCCGCGCGTCCTGGAGCATCGGGCGAGGATGTCGAAGGATCCGGCGGTGCAAAAAATCAGTGGGTTGTACCTGTAAGCCCCTACCCAATTGTGTGGGGCCGCACCTAAAGGATCAGCTCATTCTCTTCACTGTCCAGTGCCACATCGCGAGATTGGTCGATCAGATAGAGGTGTTCCGAGTGGTCGGGCGGGCAGCCCGCAGTCAGAGCAGGAGCCGCCGCTGTGTACCGAAAGTATGTCTGCAAGCCGGACATGATCAGGGCTCCTGTGCCTCTATCGATCGTGGGCCACACTATGCCGGACAATTGTGGCAATGCTATGCACACAATCAGGCAAATTCTGAATTCGTTGATGCCGCACCAGCTGCTTTATCACGACCTTTCTTTCAAGTACGATGCCGCAAGATCGATCGCACTCCATTCGCGCCACTCGCTGGCACACTCTGATCAGGATGAAAACTATGTATAAGAAGAAAAACGGTTTCAATCTGGCGGTTCTCGGCCTCGCGGGCTCGGGAATGCTGCTGGCCATGTTTGGCTATGTGAATGCTCAGGGCGAAGCGCCTACTGTGATCGAAACGGATTCGCACCGCTTCACGCAGATGGCCGACGGTGTCTATCAGGTGACTGGTACCGGCTCCGTCTATGTGATGAGCAATGCCATGATGATCGTCGGCGCGAATGACGTGCTGCTGGTAGATTCCCACGTCACTCCGAACGCCGCCAACGCCTTGCTGCGCTCTGTCGCGGAAGTCACCGACAAACCAGTGCGGTATCTGGTCAACACCCACTATCACTTCGATCACGCCCACGGCAATCAAGTGTTCCCCAACCAGGTGGAAATCATCGGCCACAGCTACACACGCACCAAACTCAATGGCGAGATGGGCAATGTCCTGACCGAATCCACCCACCTGAGTTTCACCGAGGGCGTGCCAGCCCTGGTGGAAAGACTCAGAGCGGAAGCCGCGGCGGCGACCGACCCCGCAGAGCGCACCAAGCTGCTGGCAGATCTGGCCGTGCAGGAAGCGCACATGATCTCTCTGAAAGAGGTTGTCCCTACGCCGCCGAACATCACCCTCGAAGACAAGATGACACTGTTCCAGACGCTCAATGATGGCGACCGCGAAATCCAGCTGCTGCACCTGGGGCGAGCCCATACCGCCGGTGACGTCATGGTGTACCTGCCGCAGGAACGTCTGGTGTTTACTGGTGACATGATGCTGCCGTCACTCTCCTACATGGGAGACAGTTTTCCGCAGGATTGGGTGCAGACATTGGAAGAGCTGAAGAAACTGGACTTCGATATCATTCTGCCGGGACACGGTGCCCCTGTGCAGGGCAAGGAGAAGATCAATCACTTCCAGGCCTATATCGGCGACCTGTGGGAGAAGACCGCTGCGATGAAGACGCAAGGGCTGACAGCGGAGCAGGTAGCCGAACAGATCGACATGACCAATCACGCTCCCAACTACGGTCAGATCCGTGGCCCAGGCGCTGACGTCAGGGCTATTCGCCGCATCTACGCGCTGCTGGATGAATAACGACTAATATGTGGGAGCGGGCCTTGCCCGCGAAGTCAAAATCAAAATTGGGGTCAGAGTAAAAATACAGTACTGTATTTTTACTCTGACCCCAATTTCTAGCGGGCTGCCTGAAGCTCTGCAGCGATGCGCTGCACATCGTCCAGCACGCGCAGCAGGTTGCCACTCCACAGCAGACCGATCTGTTCTTCCGTATAGCCACGGCGCACCAGCTCCAAGGTCACACTGAAGGTTTCAGACGCATCATTCCAACCCGCGACGCCACCACCGCCATCGAAGTCGGAACTGATCCCGACATGTTCAACCCCGATCAAGTCCACCATGTAGTCAATGTGATCCACAAAGTCCGCCACATTCACCGGTGGCGCGATGGCGTCCACCTCTGCCGCCAGCCGTGGCGCAGCCAGCGAATTTACCTGGGTCAATCGCTCGTTGTAGGCGCTGCGCTCGGCATCGCTCAGTGCTCGCACAGCGGCACCGTCCAGCAGCGTGAAGCCCAGCTCCTGAGCGATGCTGCCACGCAGTGCCGCCAGCGCGGCTAGGTTGGCATTGTTCTTCTCGGTATTGAGATAGCTGCGGAAAGCCGTCGCCTGCACCACACCATTGTTGTCGCGAATCGCCAGCAGCTCCTCGTCACTGAGG
Organism: uncultured Gammaproteobacteria bacterium; assembly: GCA_903862645.1. Taxonomy (GTDB): domain Bacteria; phylum Pseudomonadota; class Gammaproteobacteria; order Pseudomonadales; family Pseudohongiellaceae; genus UBA5078. The sequence goes on along the minus strand of CAIOZF010000193.1, from coordinate 2,994 downwards.
TTGCGGCTGACATCGTTGACGGCACGGGCAGAGGAATGCGAAGCGATCACCGGAGCGCGTGACAACGCCAGCACCTGCATATTGGCTTCTTTCGAAGGATGAGACAGATCGATCATGATGCCCCAGCGATTCAACTCCGGCACCGCCTGCCGCCCCAGCTCGCTCAGGCCGTTGTGCAGCCAGATACCATCAGCCTCTCCAGTGTTGGAATCCGCGAACTGGCTGTGGCCGTTGTGGGCGAGTGACACATAGCGGGCGCCCTGTTCCTGAAAGCGCTGAATGTTGCCGATGTCCAGCCCCATGGAATAGGCGTTTTCCACGCCGATCATCGCCACTTTCTTGCCGCTGGCCGCGATCCGACGCACATCCTCAGAGGTGTACGCCACTTCGATGGTGCCAGGGGCAAAGCGCTCCGCCAACCGATGGATGGCACTGAATTTTTCCGTGGCATTGGCCATCGCATTCCCATAGCCTTCCTCGGTCAAAGGTCCCTGTCCGGTGTAGACAATGAAGAAGGCAACATCGAGTCCGCCGCGCACCATCTTGGGCAGTGTCACCTGGGTCTCCAGATCCATGGTGTAGTTTCTGTCATCCATAAAGTTGACGGTGTTGATATCAGCGTGAGTGTCCAACGTGATGACACGCTCGTGGATGCCACGCGCCCGGGCTATCAGCGCCTCTTCCGATTCGATCGCCGGTGTAGCTTGAGCGATCAGATCCTCTGCCACCTCGACTGGCGTTGCAGCGATGGGAGCCTGTCCGGCAGGACCACAGGCGGTCAGCAACAGGGTGGAAAACAGCAGGCTGGCGACCAGCAGCGGTCTGCCACGTGAATGATTTGACTCAGGATTGGAGCGAACAGCGGACTTACTCGACATGACAATATCCCCGGCTGATGAAGACGACTGCCTGTCATGCTAGCAGCGCATGCCGGGTTTTGAAAGGAACATCCCTTGCTCAGACGCTGATCAGGAAGGAGTTGCGGCCACCTTGCTTGACCGTGTACAGGGCATCGTCGGCCTTCTTGAGAAGGGTGTCGTCGGCGTCGCCACTCTCCGGATCGAAGTAGGCGATATCGATATTCAGCTTCACCTGCAGGCCGAGATCTGCAGCCAGGGGCCTTCCAGAGAAATTAGGTGTCGCGCAGTTCGCGGTTCATGTGCGTGGTCTTTGACAACGCACTCTGTCGAAAGCTCAAAGCAATGCTGCAGGTGAAGCTGTTCCGCCGAAGCTTTTTAGCGCATGATCATTGGCAGCTTCGAGAACTATCCGCCCGCCGTTGGCACAAAGGAACTTACGTGCGCAATCCTGCTACACCTCAACGTCATTACACGCCTGCCACTGCCATTGCGGTGGTGATCGCCAACATGGTGGGCACCGGAGTCTTCACCAGCCTCGGTTATCAGCTGGTCGACATCCAGTCCTCCTTCGTGCTGTTGCTGTTATGGCTCGTTGGTGGGGTCGCGGCGCTATGTGGCGCGCTGACCTATGCCGAACTCGCCAGCCGCCTGCCAAGATCGGGCGGCGAATACAATTTCCTCAGCCAGCTCTATCATCCGGCACTCGGCTTTGTCACCGGCTGGGTATCTTTCACCGTCGGCTTCGCGGCACCGACGGCGCTGGCTGCGATGACCTTTGCGGCGTATCTGGACTCTTCGGTCAGCCATCTCGTCAGCATCAACCGCATGGCTGCCGCCCTGCTGCTGGTGGCCATACTGACGGTTGTTCACGGCCGCAATCGCAATGCCAGCGGTGGTCTGCAGAACTGGTTCACCATGCTCAAGGTGCTGTTGATTGTAGTGTTCGTCACTACAGTCTTCCTCTTCAGCACCGAACCACAGACTGTCAATCTGTTGCCCTCAGCGGGCGACGGCGCAGTCATGGGCAGCAGTGCGTTTGCGGTGGCGCTGATCTACGTCAACTACGCCTACACGGGCTGGAATTCGGCCACCTATATCACCGGAGAAATTGCCAACCCGGATCGCAACCTGCCCATCGTCCTGATTGCCGGTACCAGTGTCGTCATCGTGCTGTACATGGCACTCAACGCGATCTTCCTGTATGCGGCACCACAGGAGTTGCTCGTCGGCAAACTGGAAATTGGCGTGATTGTCGCTCAGCAGACTTTCGGGACCACTGGTGCTCTGGTAATGGGCGGCGTGCTCTCGCTGCTGCTGATCTCCACCGTGAGCGCGATGCTGATGGCCGGGCCGCGCGTCCTGCAGGTGATGGGCGAAGACTTCCGGCTGTTTCGCCTGCTGGCGGTCAAAAACGAGGGTGGCGTGCCCCGCACTGCCATCTATACGCAAGGGGCGCTGAGCATGCTGTTCATTGTCACTTCCAGCTTTGAATCGGTGCTGGTGTTTTCCGGCTTCATTCTCGGCCTCAGTTCGCTGACGACGGTGCTCGGGGTGTTTGTCCTGCGGCATCGTCAGGGCGATGGAAGGAAAGATGGCGACACTGGCTATCGCACCTGGGCCTATCCACTGCCGCCACTGATCTATAGTGCGATCATGATTTGGACGTTGAGTTTCATTACAGTCAATCGCCCGCACGAAGCCGCCGTCGCCGCCGCCATCATCGCCTTGGGATTCGTGTGTTATTTTCTGACTGAGAGGTTTTCTAAGGCGCACTGAAGTGTCGCTTTAAAGTAAAAGAAATTAATTTTCTCGTCTTACTTCAGCTGCAATTAAAACAACAAGCAACACAGGGACATGGCGATGCGAATAATTCTGCTCGGCATGCTGAGTGACGCTGCTCTGTCGAGCAGCGGAACGGATCGGGCCTATGTCGAGTACCAAACTTTTGCTTCGAAATGTACCCGCATAAGTGCTTGCAGTTTTCGCTCACTCTTGATTTTAGGAAAAGCAGCGACTGCCCGCCAAAGACTGGCGCCAGTTCAGGCATGATTGATTGCTGCTCAATCAATCGAACACATGTTGAATCCGAGCCGGGCGCACCATACTCCCAAAAAGACAAAAGGTCTGCTTTCGC
>CAIOZF010000192.1 GCA_903862645.1 uncultured Gammaproteobacteria bacterium | reverse complement strand
GATGTATTCACGGCGTGTCCTGAAAACTCAGCCCCCACACTACAGACCGGCACCCAAAGTGAAACCCCGCATCAGGCACCAAGCGTTCTGCAATCGCCACCGCCTCGGCATCTTTCTGAGCTTGCAGGGCCTGCTCCTGCTGTTTGCGCTCCTGATGCTGAGCGCCAGAAATGAGACCAGTCTTTGTTTCGGAATAATTCACAACACCGGCGCCAAAGAAAAAGGGGCCTTGAGGCCCCTTGATCATCGTTCGCTAAGGAATCAGAAGTTATACCGTACGGTCGCGCCGTAGGTGCGCGGATCACCGAGTACAGCCGCGTAGTGGCCGCAGTTTCCAGCGCCCGGCAGCAGCTGCTCGAAGTAGTCCTTGTCGGTCAGGTTGCGTGACCACAGGAATCCTGACCAGCTGTCGTCGCTGCGGAAGCCGAGGCGTGCGTTCACCAGTGAATAGCCATCGACGTTCAGATATTGTGACGGCGACGGGCTAGATGAGAATTCCGAGCGGTAGTAAGTATCGATACCGACAAAGAACTCACCGTTATTGCCGAACAGAGTCGAAGGTTGTACATATTCACCGCCGAGCGACACCGCGTTTTTCGAGATACCCGGCAGTCTGCCGCCGGACACGTCGATGAATGCGACAGGCGAACCTACCAGCTCCAACGGCAGCGGAGCGTTTGTGAACGACACGTATTCACTGTCCGTCCAGGCGTAGGCTCCTTGCAGAGTCAAGTTGCCGAGCAGGAGACGTCCGTCGATCTCGAAGCCGCGCACCTGCACTTCCTCGGCGTTGGCCAGGTAGCCTCGGTTCACAGCAATGTCTGCTGTCTGCACTTGTGCCTGATAGTCTTCGATGTCCGTCTGATACAGCACGAAGTTCAGCGTGGCGTTAGGCAGTGGCGAGGTCTTCACACCAAACTCATAGTGCTGGACGTACTCGGGCTTGATGATGGACAGTTCGGTCATGACGCGGCCCGCATCGGTGGGCAAGCCGCCGAGGTTCAGGCCCACGGGTTTGAAGCCGGTACTGAAAGTCCCGTAGACGTTGATGGCATCGGCCAGTGCGTAGTTCAGCGTGACGGTGCCGGTCACATTGTCATCGGTGATGTCAGCTTTGAAGGCCTGGTTACTGTACTGGGCATTTCTCAGGGCGAGTAGCGCAGGGGTGGCAATTGGCACCCCGCCACTGCGAGTGCGCTGGAAGTCCACTTTCTTTTCGTCGTAGTTCAAACGCAGGCCGGTCAGCAGGTTCAGACGGTCACTGAGTGTCCAGTCCAGCTGGCCGAAAAGTGCTGCGCTGAAGGTTTCCAGGCCGGGGCTGCTGTCGGTGCCGAAGCCCTCGAACAGGCCAGGCGTACGATACTGCGCCTCGCTGGCCGCGTTCGGAGACACGAAACGCCACTGATCCGGCCCCAGCTCTTCACGATGCACAGGGTCTGATTCCAGCGTCTGCTTGATTGCGAACAGGCCGAGGATGCCGCTGACGTTGTCGGTGACATCACCTGCCCAGCGAAATTCCTGGGAGAGTTGCTCGTGGTCCGAAGGAGCTTCGGACAACTGCAGGGCATTCAGCCCGAGGAAGTCGCGGTCGTTGGACGCTCTCCAGTCCCAGAAGTACCAGGCCGAGGTGGAAGTCAGCGTGCCGCTGCGTATTTCCGTGTCTATGTTCAGCGACAAGCCACCGATGTCGTTGCCGGAACGCCACTTGGTGTTGTGGTCGATCTGGCGGTCGAAGGGATCGCGGGGCGGGTTGTAGCCAAGGGCAGCAATGATGCTCTCGAACTGACGGTAACTGGAGCGCTTGTTGGTCACAGAACCTGCAAAGACCTGGGCGTAGCCGTTCGGAGCCTGTCTTGAAAGTTCGGCCACCAGACGTGCTTCGGTGGAGTCGCTGACATCCCATAGCAATTGACTGCGCACTGCCCAGTTTTCGAGATTGTTGACGTCTTCTCCGGTGCGGATGTTCTTCAGTGTGCCGTCGCGTTCCGTGCTGGAAAAGGAAACGCGTCCCGCGATGGATTCCGTCAGGCCGCCACTCACAGTTCCTTTGAGCTGAGCGTAGTTGTTGTTGCCGGTGCTGACCTCAAAATTGGCCTCGTTGTCGAAGCCTGGCTTTTTGGTGGTGACGTTGAAAGCACCCGCTGTGGTGTTCTTGCCGTACAAAGTGCCTTGTGGGCCACGCAGTACTTCAACGCGCTCGACGTCGATGAAATCGAGTGTCGTGATAGCAGGGCGTGCGAAGAACACCCCATCAATATAGTAGCCGACGCCCGGATCGATACCGTCATTGGTCAGACCGAAAGTCGTCCCCTGGCCACGAATGCTGATGGCAGTATTGCGCGGGTTGGAAGAATACAGCTGCACAGAGGGAATCAGTTCCTTCAGGCGATTTACATTGAAACCGCCGGAATCAGCCACCAGATCGCCACTGACCACCGTCACTGGGATCGGCACTTCTTGCGCCAGCTCTTCGCGGCGACGTGAAGTGACCACAATCTCATCAACGCCTCTGCTGTTTTCTGCAGAACTCTGATCATTGGAGGTGGTGTTGCCGGGTGCGCCGCTCTGTGCAAATGCCCCCAGCGCGACACCGGATGACAGTGCGACCGCAGCAAAGCGATACAGGTTTTTCATGATGTTCTCCTCGAAGTGTGAACGGGTAGTGTGCGATGGGCGGCACTCTAGCAATCGCTGCTATCCGTCAGAACCAAGAAAAACATCAATGCTTATGAACTTTTATTGCCCCTTATCGGTTGAGGTCGGCAGCGCTGCAGCTGATGAGGAATGTGCTGAGCTGACGATCTTCGCTGTAGCTAAGATCGAACATCCGCACTGGATACTGGTGTGCGCGACGATCTGTAAAATACTGTTCGAGCGTTATGCGAACCACTGGAAACGCCAGCTCGCTCCAGGGAATTTCTGCTTCGCTGAACAGTGCCACCTCCAGGCTTTCTTCGCCGGGATCGAAGTCAAGAACGCGCAGTTGAGTGCGGAAGAACAGATAGACCTGATTGATGTAAGGCAGGTTGAAGAGGGTGTAGAGGGAACAATCTGCGGGCAGAACCACGGCGCCTGCTTCTTCGGCCGTCTCGCGAATGGCACCCTGCAAGGTGGTTTCACCATTCTCCATAAAGCCGGCAGGCAGAGTCCATTTGCCGTAACGCGGCTCAATGGCCCGTTTGCAAAGCAGCACTTTGTCCTCGTAGATGGGAAGTGTCCCCACGATGTTGTTCGGGTTCTGATAGAACACCACGTCGCACTCGATGCAACAGAAACGCAGTTTGTCGTCCCCCGGAGGGATCTGATGCGTAATGGGTCCGGCGCAGTGCTGGCAATACTTCATGAGGTCTTCGCCTGGTTTGAGTTGGCGCGATTATAAACCGGAGAGCGGAGGCAGGCAGGTATTTCGTTTTGCCGCATAAGCTATGCTGTTTTTCTTGGTTTGGCTGGTAACAGGGCGCTGCTACATTGGCGCCAATTTCAAAAACTGGCTATTCCGAGGAGTGCTGCAACATGCTTTTCCAGATCAGGAGTTTCAAACAGCTTGCCCTGAGTTCCTTACTGACTCTTGCCGCCGTCGGCGCGGCGTCCCCTGGCGTGCAGGCGCAGGACAAGACATTGCTGAATGTTTCCTATGATCCCACCCGAGAGCTCTATCAGGAGTTTAATCCTGAGTTCGCCAGATATTGGCTGGAAAAAACCGGTGAGGAGATCGAGATCAGTCAGTCCCACGGGGGTTCCGGCTCTCAGGCGCGCTCCGTGATTGATGGCCTTGAGGGTGACGTTGTCACTCTCGGACTGGCCTATGACATTGATGCGATCGCCGAACTTTCCGGCAAGCTGTCTGCCGACTGGCAGACCAAACTGCCGGACAACAGCTCACCCTTTACTTCCACCATTGTGTTTCTGGTGCGCAAGGGCAATCCCAAGGGCATTCAGGATTGGGGAGATCTTGTGAAACCTGGTGTTGGCGTGATTACGCCGAATCCCAAGACCTCTGGCGGCGCGCGCTGGAACTACTTGGCCGCATGGGGCTATGCACTGCAGCAGTCGGGCGGCACGCCCGCGTCCGCCCAGGAATTTGTCAGCGCTCTTTATAAAAATGTGGTGATGCTGGATTCCGGAGCTCGTGGCTCGACGACGACTTTCGTGCAGCGTGGTGTTGGTGATGTGTTCATTTCCTGGGAGAACGAGGCATTCCTTGCTGTGAATGAGCTGGGCCCGGAGAACTTCGAGATCATCGTGCCGTCCGTTTCCATTCTGGCCGAGCCACCAGTGGCAGTGGTCACGGGTATTGCCGAACGTCGTGGCACCTTGGACGCTGCTACTGCCTATGTTGAATATCTCTATTCCGAGGCCGGACAGCGCATCGCGGCCAAAAATTACTACCGGCCACGTTATCCAGAGCTGGCAGCACCTGAGGACGTCGCCCGCTTCCCGCAGGTGAATACCTTCAGCATCGATCTGTTCGGGGGTTGGCAGAAGGCGCAGGCTGATCACTTCAGTGATGGTGGTATCTTCGATCAGATCTATGGTCTGTGAGTTTTGCTCAAGCGGTTGTGAAACAGGATCAACTAGCAGAAGTCATCAGCAAGGAGTCAGAACATGGCGGCAGCAGGAGAAGCAGTCCTGATCGTGCCCGGTTATCGAGGCAGTGGTGAGTCGCACTGGCAGAGTTGGCTGCACCATGAACTGGCCGGCAGCCGGGTACTGTCCGGCGTCAGCTGGCACGAGCCTGTGCTGGCCGATTGGGCTGGGCGGGTGCGTGATGAAATTACGCGTGCACCGGCTCCTTTGTGGATCGTCGCCCACAGCTTCGGTTGTCTTGCCACAGTGATCGCGGTGGAAGATCGTCCGCAGAATGTCGCGGGCGTGATTCTGGCGGCGCCTGCCGATCCGCAGCGCTTTCATTTACTGGGGCTTGGTAGGGTCGATGATCGTCGTCTCACCGTGAAAACGCTTGCCGATGTGCTGCCAACCAGAGCATTGGGTGTGCCCGGTGTGTTGGTGGCCAGTGAGAACGACCCTTGGATGTCCCTGAGCGATGCCCGACAATGGGCGCAGGCCTGGGATATTGGTGTTGTGAACGCCGGAACGGTGGGGCATCTCAATACGGAGTCCGGCTTTGGCCCCTGGCCTGACGTGCTCGATCTGCTGGCCGAGTTGCAGCGCGGTGCGTTGCATGCGCATGCAACGAACCCTGCCGATTTTCAACAGATGCCGCGTGGCCGAGGCGGTGCCCTGGCGCGCGTCCGGCGTCATACCCGCGAGCAACTGGGATTGTAGGGAATTCTGTCTTAGGAGTATTCCGGCAATGCTTAAAAATGAATAAGCATTGCTGATTTTATTGTTTTTCTTCATGAGAGCCGGTTTGTAGACTCCTCCCGCCTGATTGATT
>CAIOZF010000191.1 GCA_903862645.1 uncultured Gammaproteobacteria bacterium | reverse complement strand
TCTCATGGCACTACCTTAAGCCTCGCAATGCCAGCCCGTACCACAAAATAAAAGCGGCTGAGAGCCTCGCGTTGTAAGATGGTGGTGTCTTAAATCACTGTCAATACAAGGAGGATCAGCCATGTGTAAAGATACCAAAAAAACGCCTGCAACGGGCGGTCATCGAACTCAAGCAGCGTTTTGCCGATTATCCGACCAAGGCGCTTGATGAGTTGCTTTCAGAAGAAAGTGTGAGCCGAATGGTTGAAGAAGAAACTGGAAGCTATCGGGATCGAACTTATCCGCCGCTGACCACGCTGGGGCTGTTCCTCGGGCAAGCCCTTTCTCCTGACGGCGCGTGTCAGGATGCCGTAGCCCGGCACCTGTCCGAGCGTGTCGCGCGAGGTGCTGCACCGTGCAGCTTGAACACCGGCCCATACTGCAAAGCCAGACAGCGTTTGCCGCTAGCACTCATCGAGCGTCTCACCACTGCGGCGGGGGAACGCCTGGAGGCGGCCAGCGCATCGGACTGGAAATGGCGCGGTCGCGCGGTCAAGCTACTGGACGGCACTACCGTCTCCATGCCGGACACGTCCGCCAATCAAGCCGAGTACCCGCAAAGCGGCGAGCAAAAGCCGGGCTTGGGCTTTCCGCTGACGATGCTGGTCGCGCTCATTTCTCTCTCGACCGGTGCGGTGCTGCGCTGGGCCAACGGGCCCTGTCGCGGGAAGGGGACCGGCGAACAAGCGCTGTTTCGTTTCTTGATGCCCCATCTGACCGAAGGTGACATCATTCTGGCGGATCGCTACTACTGCACCTACTTCACCGTTGCCATGCTGATCGAACGCGGGGTGGACATTCTCACCCGGCAACATCAACGTCGTTTCACCGATTTCCGCAAAGGCACACGTCTGGGGAAACGCGACCGGCTGGTAATGTGGGATCGCCCCCAGCGGCCGCAGTGGATGGATGCCGCGACCTACGAACGGATGCCGGAACAGCTGACGCTGCGGCAGACCGAAGTGGCCGGTCGCATTCTGGTCACTACGCTCACCGATGCCGATGGCGTGACGCCTCTTGATCTGGATGCGTTGTACCGAAGCCGCTGGCAAGTGGAGGTTGACCTGCGCTCAATCAAGGCAGTGCTGGGCATGGACATTCTGCGGGCGAAATCTCCCGCCATGATAGTCAAGGAAATTGCCGCCCACTTGCTCGCCTATAATCTGGTGTGCGGGCTGATGGCGCGCGCTGCTGTGGGCCGACAAGTGATTGCCAGGTCGATCAGTTTTAAGGGATCGTTGCAATTGCTGTTGGCATTCCAGCAGCAGTTACGCTGGAGTGGAAGAAAGTCTATAGCTGTAATGGGCGCACACCTGCTGGGTGCAATCGGTTTGATGACGTTGCCGATCCGGCCCGGGCGCGTCGAGCCGCATGCGATCAAGCGACGACCCAAAGGTCATGCGCTGCTCACCATGCCCAGACATGTTGCACGGGAACAGATCATGCAAACACGAATGGTGGGGGCTTAAGGTAGTGCCATGAGGGTCAG
>CAIOZF010000190.1 GCA_903862645.1 uncultured Gammaproteobacteria bacterium | reverse complement strand
CTGCTCATCGTACGGATCTAGTGGTTGAGGGCCTCGTTCAAGAACCCGCCTCGGCACTAATTCTTTCGTTTATCTATCGCAGTGATTTCGAAATTTGAAAAATTCGCACTAAATATCTTTTATTAGGAGGAGATATCTTAAATCCCACATCTGTTCGCCTTCCTCAGTCGTTAATATTCCAGTTGTTCTTCTGCATGTAAAAATAACAAAAAACTGGGGTGTGAAAGAAATATGAATAGATATAAGAACCAACCAAAAGTCACTGTATTGAATCGACGCGGAATCCTGCGTCATGTAATTCATGCCTGTCTCGTCACATCACTGGTGGCACCAGTCGCGGTCTACGCGCAGACGCAGGCGCAGGACGAGGCGGACATTGAAGAGGTTGTAGTAACAGGTTCATACATCAGAAACAGCGCATTTGCTCAGAACTCCCCGGTGGACACTGTGACTGCAGAGGATCTGAAAGTATCTGGGGCCCCTAATATGTCTCAGTACATTCGAGATATGACCTATACGCAGGGAACGGATGTCGTCAAAAACGTGCTGGCGAAGGGTGGACAGCAGGGCGTCGGAGCGAGTTTCAACCTTCGGGGGCTTGGATCTAACTCAACCCTGATGCTTGTTGATGGGCAGCGGTCGCTTTTATCCAACATGAACCGAAACCTCCCAGAAATCGCTATTGACCGTTTGGAAGTGGTGCTTGATGGCGGTTCTGCTACATATGGCTCCGATGCCGTTGCAGGCGTGGTCAACGTAATTCTCGATAAGGACTTCGAGGGCATTGCCGCTCGCACATACTATCAGCGTACCGAAGACGGTGCGATGGAGGACTTCGTCAATGCAGCGAAGTGGGGAAAATCTTTCGGCAATGGCATCACCTACATGGGAGCCTTTGAGTTCAGAAAGAAAACTGACTTGATGGGGTATGAGCGTCCTCGTGAAATGGATTTCTCTGCAACTACGGCCCCTTCTGGCAACCCCGGATCATTCAAGAAAGTCGTTGGAGCGAAGCCTGGCATAAATATGTATGGGAATCACGGGGGCACTCTTTCAGGGGCTGTACTGACTGACCCCAGCTGTGCAACTTTCAATACAGGCTCCCCCGCTCATGGCCAAGGTGCTGGCGCCATGCCTTCAGGGCACAAGCTATCATCAGGCCAATGTGCTTATGAGTGGAGTCTGCACAACCCCTATGGAACGGCGGGGGACGACTACTCTCTCTATAATACGTTGAGCGTTGAAGCTAACGACTGGCTGCGCCTGAGACTCGACGTGTACAACAACTACCATGCAAGAAATGGTCGAGGCCTGCCAGTATCCTCAAACGGGGGCAATGACCGCGATGTCGCTCTGATTCGGGCAAACCACCCTGCGAATCCCTATGGATTTGATGTAGTACCCTGGTCATGGCACGTGTTCGCACAAGCCTACACTGTGAAACCGTCCCTTCTGTCAGGATCGGGTGACTACCTTAGGAATAACCGAGAGTCGCTCAACAGAGCAGTTATGTCTGCTGAATACGATATAACGGATACTTGGACTGGAACCACTTCTTATAGTCATCAGACCAGCATGTCCATGTCGGATGTGAATTATATCCACACAGGCAAGCTCCAGCTGGCTCTAGCAGGAAAAGGGGGGCCCAATGGTAATGAGTATTTCAACCCGTTCGGTTCTGCTGACCCGCGCTCGCCATTTTTCAAATCAGGTGTCACAAGCAACTCTCAGGCCTTAACTGACTGGCTATGGGTATATGAATCAGGCTTCCGTTCCGGCGAAGACGAAATGGAGGTGCTGGAGTCAGTCGTCAGCGGCGACTTGTTTGAACTGCCGGCGGGTACTGCTCAGATGGCTGCTGGATATCAATACCGTGATCTGTGGGTGAGGCGATTTGCTGACCCGAACAGGATTGAGCGCCCAGGTATTCAATATAACGGCTCGTCTTACCTTTCCCCGGTTCCCACAAACGATACTTACCGATCAGAGGTTCAAGCGGCGTTCTTAGAGTTCCAGGTGCCAATTCTGGAGACATTGGACGCGCAGCTAGCCATACGGCACGAAAACTTCAAGACCTTTGGGTTAAACGCGACCACTCCTAAGCTGTCATTGCGTTGGGAGGCATTGCCGTCTCTTGCTTTGCGCGCTTCGTGGGGAGAAAGCTTCCTTGCCCCGACACCAATTGATGCACGACCTTTTGTGCCCGATCAGAGCTGTTCGGAAACTTACACTGGCAGAGATGAGATCACTGGCACCAATCTGGCAGGCGGAATTTCGTGCGTTTCAGGAAATCCATCTTTGCAGCCGGAGTCATCTGTCATCCAAAATATCGGTGTTACATGGGAGCCTGACTTCGGAGTTCTTGAAGGCTTGAGTGCATCCCTCGACTATCAAGAGATAGAGTATTCAGACCGTATCATAAATCTTTCATACCTCGACACCGTCGATTATCAGTTCAGTCTAATGTTGGCTGCTACGGGCGCTACGCGTGCAAACTATAGTTCGAAGGCTGGATCAGCAACAAGAATGGCTGCCGACGCTTGGTTGGCGTCTTTGGCACCAGCTGGCCCAGGCTCCAACAAAATTGCCCGATTCCCAACTGGTGAGGTGCAGAAAGTATATCGGCAGGCAGCCAACATAAGCTCCGTCTGGATAAATCTTTTCGACACCAACATCAACTATGAGTTTGATACCACCGACTGGGGTACTTTCAGTGCGAATCTGCAAGCTTCATATTACACAGATTATAAATATGCCGGTCTGAACGGGAAAGTAGTAGATGCTCTTGGAAAGATGAATGATGGTACGGATATCGTGCCTCCACTGCCGGAAGTGAAGGCAAACCTTCGACTTAGTTGGTATCGCGGAAATCAAAGTGCTTCTGTATCGACCAGTTACTGGCACGATATCCTGTTTGATGCCAAAACATTCGATTACTACGCGGATATCAGACCTGGTGGCGCGATCAAGTCTCCTAGAAAGATAAGGGGAGAGCACATTACAAGTGCGCGTTATGGAATTATTCTGGACCAGTATTTTGACAGCGAGTTCAATGTCAGTTTTGGTGTGAATAATCTTTTCGATAAACGTCCTCAGCGATTGGGTGTGCTAGGCGGGTTCGAAACCCGACTGTCAGTGCCTTGGGGGCGTCAGTTCTATGTTTCGTTGGACTGGACTCCAGGCGCCTAACAATTACAATCAAGGATAAGTATACGTCCTGGGGCTAGTATGGACATTGGTCCTAGGATTTTTAAGGATAGACTATAAAATTTGGCATTTTCTGAATCAAGTTTTCTAAGTAAACTCTGTGGGAAGTAGCTTTCAGTAAACTAATTTCTGTAGTGAGTTATTTAGTACTGCTAGAAAATACCGGCAATTGCATTTCAACAATTAACAGGCGGGAGATAATCATGGGTTCTGCACATTTTACTACTAAGGCTAGAGTGCAACTTACTGAACATCAGCGTAAAAATGACGATCTGATGAGTCATGGAATTCAATTCCTTACCGCCATGGCGGTGGGTTTATTGATCTCAGTTAGTGCTTCTGCTCAAACAGACCTAACATTTCATAAAGACATTCAGCCTGTTATTCAGGAGAAGTGCCTTAACTGTCACCGAGTCGGTGGCGCCGGCCCTATGCCTCTAACGACCTTCGAAGAGGTTTCCCCTTTCGTGGGCCTCATTATGTATAAGACGGGGCTGAAGGACAAAATGGGCGCCATGCCGCCTTACTACATTGAGCGTGATAGCGGAATCCAAAACTACAAGTCTAATCCTTCTCTGTCTGAAGAGCAGATCGCGATGATCGAAGAGTGGGTGGTCAACGGAGCTCCTCGGGGCAATCCAGCCGATGCACCACCCATGCCAGAGTTCGCAGACGGGCCAGTGTGGCGAAGTGGAACCCCGGATATAGTCGTAAGGAGTTCTGCCATCACAATGAAGGCAGGGCAACCCGATTGGTGGGGTGCGATTCCCGATATTGATATCCCGGTGGATGGCGAAAGATACATACGGCAGGTTGAGATTCGCGAAATCAACGATCTAGATCGCAGCAAGATCTCTACATCAGTGGGCGGACAATTTATAGTTCACCACATGCAGTGGGCCATTCAAGGCTATGATGAGGCAGGAAATCCTATCGAAGATATGAAGACGAGCATGCCAATTCATGAGCTTGGGCGCATGCCCGATATCTTTGATCCTAAGGCTGGCCGCTTGCTACCAAAGAACGCCAAGGCTATAAGCAGCAATACTATTCATTTACATTCCACCGGCGTTGACACTACTGCGTTCATTGAAATTGGCTTATTTTTTCATCCCGAGGGCTACGTGCCTGAGTATGGAACTTCCAGGGTATCTCTGGGCGATGGAATCAATATGAGCATCCCAGGCAACTCCACAGGTACCGAACTTCACTCATATACCACTCTGCAAAAGCCTACAAAAATCACGGCGTTTGAGCCACATTTGCACGGCCCAGGGGAGCGTATGTGCTTAGAGGCCATATGGGGTGCAAGTGTAGAAACCCTTTCCTGCGTTGGATACGACCACAACTGGGTAATCAATTACACCTATGGTGCAAATGACGCACCCTTACTTCCAGCAGGCACGATTTTGCACGCGACTGCGTTTATGGATAACTCAGAATCCAATCCCAATGTACCCGATCCGCGTAATTGGCAAGGGGCTGGCAACCGCTCTGTCACCAATATGTTTATCGACTTGGGAATACAGCTCGAAATGACGGACGCCCAGTTCTTTGAAGAAATGGCAAATCGACGTGAAGCATTAAAGCTTTCAAAGAATGACAACGCCAAAGGCTGTCCACTCTGCCTGATGCCCGTTGTGAATCCGTTGGAGCTAACAGAGAAAGACAAAAGCACCATGACTGGCGCAGAACTTAAGTACTGGGACGTTAGCCGATGAGAAAAAACATACTAAACGCAATTACATTAGCGTTGTTACTGTTGTCATGGTCCATGCTGACAGAAGCTCAAAATAATTACGACAAAGGTAAGCAGGTTGAGGTCGCGTATGAAGGTTGGGAGCTTCTACCCGATGGGACGTTTGATCTTCACTTCGGGTATCACAATGAAAACTGGGAGGAAATGCCGAATATTCCCATAGGAGAGAATAATTTTTTCACTCCTGGTGACGCAGATAGAGGGCAACCCACTTTCTTTCAGCCAAGACGCAACCGCTTCGTGTTTACCGTCAACGTTCCAGCCGATTTCGGCGATAAGGAAATGGTTTGGACATTGACATCTGCTAACGGCGTAACGTCAAAAGCTTATGGCACGCTAATTCAGGACTATGTTGTCAACAAAGATCTGATTCAGTCGGAGACCGGCGCGTTTGGTGGAGCCGGTGGTTCTGCCGATGGAGACTTGAACCAGAAACCAAACGTATCTGTTTTGGAAGGACTGACACGTTATGCGTCCGCAGATGCTCCTTTGATTTTAGCAGCTCGAGTTGAGGATGACGGTTACCCCAAGACGCGAAGAGGGCCTAGCAAGCGAGATCCGAAATCAGAGTGGTCGAGAATTACAAGGCCTCCCATGATTTCTACAGTAAACAAGGTCAATGGCTTGCATATGTCTTGGGTGGTATATCGGGCTATTGGAGATCAGGCTGACGGAAATTCCGTTGAGTTCACCCCTGATCAAGTCAAAGTCTGGGAAGATACTCGGCCTTCTAACAACTCACCTTGGAGTGCCTATTGGGTTCCTCCGGAGGTTCCTGAAGACGGTGTCTATGAATCTGAGGTCATCTTCAAAGCCCCAGGCACTTATGTGTTACAAGGGCGCGCCGATGACGGAGGTTTGACTGACGATGAGTATGTGACTGTTGAGGTGACAGGCCAGACTAGTATGAGCGTCAGATAGCAATACAACGACACTCATTTGATAAAACGGCTAGAACGTTCTTCCGCCGGAAATTGCAAATACAACATGCACCGTGTGAAACATGAGATCCCCTCTCGCTCGAGGTGGGATCTCATATTCCGTTAGCCCGCTTATTCAAGAGACACTGACTCTTACCGATTTAAGCAGCATAAAAGCAGTGCCGGAAAAGGTCGCTAAACTGTCAAGCTTTGGGCGTTTATTGACACACCAATCATCTAGCAGCACACGTAGCTATCCTGCTCAAGCCCAGAAAACGGCGCAGGTTGTACGCCAGACTGGTTAGGGTTTGCAATCGACAGAGTTCAAAAGCTATGTAAACCCTGCGGATTGTGTAATCGCAATCGGAGTAATGAGGCACTCGCGTGCTAGGCCCGCTCCCACAGTTGTGGGGCAGGCGTCTGCGAGCAAGGGTCAGACAGCCACTTCTCTGACATTCACCAGCGGAATCGTCTTGGCGTGTTCCGCCGCGTCCATGTAGGACTTGATCTCGTTGAAATTCAGGTAGCGGTAGATCTTGTCGGACATCGTGTCCACGTTCTTCATGTACACCATGTACTCAGCCATCGTCGGGATGCGACCCAGCACGGAGCTGACCGCCGCCAGCTCGGAAGAGGCGAGGAACACGTTAGCGCCTTCGCCAAGACGGTTCGGGAAGTTACGAGTAGAAGTGGACACCACGGTGGAGTTTGGTGCCACGCGGGCCTGGTTACCCATGCACAGTGAGCAGCCCGGCATCTCGGTGCGCGCACCAGCTATGCCGAACACGCTGTAAACGCCTTCTTCCACCAACTGATGCTGGTCCATCTTCGTCGGCGGGGAGACCCACAGACGCGTCGGGATGGCGCCTTTCACCTGCTTGAGCACTTCACTTGCCGCACGGAAGTGGCCGATGTT
>CAIOZF010000189.1 GCA_903862645.1 uncultured Gammaproteobacteria bacterium | reverse complement strand
CTGTTAGTTTAGTGGCGGACCGGACGGGACTCGAACCCGCGACCTCCGGCGTGACAGGCCGGCATTCTAACCGGCTGAACTACCGGTCCACACAAACTACTAAATTACTCTTTAACTCTAACGACACTAGCTCTTACTACAGCAATCTCATCAAACTTGCCATGTTTTCTTGAGGTACCAGCCAGGCAATGTATTGCTTTGATTGGTGGGTGATTAGGGATTTGAACCCCCGACATTCGCCTTGTAAGGGCGACGCTCTACCAACTGAGCTAATCACCCGCTCTCTTAGGTGACGCGCATTTTACCGACTTAGGGTGGCATGTCAATAAATTTTCTCAGCTGTTTTTAGCACGCTGCAAGGCACTCTTAACGAGCTTGACTAACGCAGAATAATGCATTCAATCGCGATTATTTGCTCATGTGCTGATACGAACCATCCCAATCATCCGGCAAAATTTCGTGACGCGACGACTCAATTATTTCAAGATAAATTTTATACAATAGTACCTGCGGAAACTGCATTTGCAATTCCTCGAATTGACTCTGTGCCAATTCCCAGTCCTTGCCGAAATAACTGTTCAATGCGCTCTCGTATACTTCAATACTGTGAAAAAATTCCGGCGTTTCTTCTGCGGCTAGGCAGATAGGCTCATAAATTTTCACCGCCTTTTCCTTTTCCTTTTCCTTACCCTTTACTTTGACCTTTCCCATCAACCTGCAGACAAGTCCCTCCATGCCGTTGAGAGTCTGTTCTCCGATCAGACATTTCACGCCATAAAATTTCGTCAGACCTTCCAATCGTGACGCAAGATTGACCGCTTCACCAGGAACGGTGCAGGCGCAGCGATAAACAGATCCCTTTTCTCCCACGTTCGTCATTCTGCTGTTAATACCGATACCAATCTCGATTTTTGGAAAACCTTTGGCGATGAATTCGTCGCATAGTTTTCGACCGCATCAAGAATATGCAATGCGGCGTTGACGCCGTTATAGCGATGATTCTTATCCTGCAGAGGCGCACCCCAGAAAGCCACGACCATGTCCCCCACATACTTGTCCACAGTACCGTTGTGTTCAAATATGACCCCTGTGACAGGCGTAACAAATTCATTGAGCAATTGTTTAAGTTCCGTTGCTGTCAGCGATTCTGAGACCGTGATGAAATCTCGAATTTCGGCAAACAGCACGGTCATCTCCCGGCTCTCACCGGCAAAGGTATACGCATCCGGATTGTGCAGCATTTCATCGATATGGGCCGGTGGCACATATTGATCAAACATTCCTTTTATCGCTTTGCGGGAGCGTCGCTCACTCAAAAACCCGTAGTTCATGTTGACGACTCCCAGCAACACGATAAAAAGTAGAATCAGGGTCAGCGAGAGATCCAGCCGATGGACTGTCCAGAGCATGAAATTGCTCCAGATCGCAATTGCTCGCAGGGCCAGCATGGTCACAGACAGAACTGCTGGCACCAGCGCGGGCAGCAGCACACTCAGAAAAACTCCGGCCACCAACAGTGTGACGAAAATGACGCCCTGCT
This sequence comes from uncultured Gammaproteobacteria bacterium, assembly GCA_903862645.1. Classification (GTDB taxonomy): domain Bacteria; phylum Pseudomonadota; class Gammaproteobacteria; order Pseudomonadales; family Pseudohongiellaceae; genus UBA5078. The sequence continues at coordinate 10,045 of CAIOZF010000189.1, read as the reverse complement.
CCCAGACGGGCTGATTAGGAGTGTCACATGGAGGGCGCCAGCACCTGGGCTCTTCCATCGGCGGCCAATTCATATTGACCGGCATTGCGACCAATGCGAATCCCCTCCACCTGTCGCATATCACCCAGCGGCTGAGTAATCAGATCGAAGCGATCCTCAAGGAAATACAAGCGAGCCATTTCTAGCGCCAGTGTGGGATACAGCTGATCCTGATAGCGCACCACCACAGGCACCGGCGGAGGCTTCCTGCGACACAGGAATATTGCGGTATAGCCCGCCATTCCCTGCAGTGACACCTGATCAGCAATCGTCGCATCGACTATCGACTATCGACTATCGACTCTGGCAGTGAACCATATTGAACTTCCTGTACCGGATTGAAGGACACTGACACCACCACCGATACCAGATCACCACTGATGGGGTTTGCCATATAGCTGTCAGCGTCCAGCTCTGTCTCAAGCTGCCGCAACTGTGAACTCAATCCATCGCCCAATCGTTGATTGCCAACCTGACCCAGCAGATCCTGCACGATGTTGCGCTGCGGCATGCTTTTTCCTGCTCGGCACGGGCTGTCGACTGGGATTATCTGTCAATCCGGCTGTACTTGAAACGCGACTCCCGGTACCATTGTCGCCGCTCTTTCCCGCGAATTTTCAACGAACTTTTCCAGCCCTATGCAAATCTACAAAGAGTTTACGTTCGAAGCGGCACACCGACTTCCTCATGTTCCAGAGGGACACAAATGCGCGCGACTGCATGGGCATTCCTTTATGGTGAAGATTGCCGTGTCCGGCGAAGTGGGCGAGCATTCTGGCTGGGTAATGGATTTCGGGGATATCAAAACTGCATTCCAGCCAATCTGGAAGCAACTGGATCATTACTATCTGAACGAGATACCGGGCCTCGAAAATCCTACCAGTGAAAATCTCGCGATCTGGATATGGGGCAGGCTCAAGCCTACACTTCCACAACTCAGCAGCATCGAGATTCGTGAGACCTGCACTAGCGGATGCGTCTACACGGGTTGAGTCGCATCATGCCAATGCGAATGTATCAGGCGCACTGGCATCATCGGCCAGCGCCTGCATATTGAGATCCAACCGCTCCGTAATCAGGCGCTTGCAGGCAATGAATTCCTTGGCACGATTCACGCAGTCTGCCGCGATCATCTTCCTGTCCTTGAAATAGAAAACCGAGAAGCCTTTAGCGTCCGCATTCAGCCGATCACCGCGCACCAGCGAATCGTCATAGCCACTCAACAGTCCAGCACTCAGCAGTTTGATTCCATATTGATCTGACCAGAACCAGGGCAAGGCATCATAGACCAGCTGCTTGCCGGCGATATTCGCAGCAGCCACTCGTGACTGATCCAGCGCATTCTGCACTGACTCCAGTCGCAGGTGATACCCGTAGAACGCATTTGGATGCCAGGTGCAATCACCAGCGGCAAACACATCAGGGGCGCTGGTACGCGCATATTCGTCCACCATGATGCCGTTCACGACTTCCAATCCTGCTGCCTCGGCCAGACGCGTTTCAGGAATGACGCCAATTCCAACAATAACAATATCTGCAGGATACTCAGACCCATCCGCACATATGACAGCCTTCACGCTGTCGTCGCCATCAATCCTGGTGACGTGTGCGCGGGTCACAATTTTGACTCTGTGAATTGCGTGCAAGTGCTGGAAATACTCAGACAGCGCCACACTGGTGACGCGTTGCAGAAGACGTTCGGCTGCCTCCAGCACGGTGACCTGCAACCCGAGTTGCGTCAGTACCGCTGCCGTTTCCAGGCCGATATAACCGCCTCCAATGATCACTGCCTTCTTGGCAGGAATGAGCTCTGCTCTGATGGCAGTGACATCGTCTGCCGTGCGCAAATAGTGCACACCACGCAGCCCCTCTCCCAATCCCAGCTTGCGTACTCTGGCACCCGTGCACAGCGCGAGTTTGTCATAGACAACCAACTCGCCACTGGCCAACACCACAGCTTTCTCCTGCAGATTGAGACTCTCCACGCGCTGACCGAGGCGCAGCTCTACTGCACTCTCCGTATACAGGTTGTGGGGGCGCAGTGCGATCTCAGCAATCGACTTATCACCGGCCAGCACGGTTTTGGACAACGGCGGTCGATGGTAAGGAAAATGCGCCTCGGCGCCGATCAGAATTATACGTCCTGCCCAGCCTTCCTTGCGCAACTGCACCGCCAGTAGAGAACCGGCATGGCTGGCGCCAACCACGACACAAACCTGCTGTGAATTATTCAATTCTGTCATTAGTGTTCGCCCTCATTCTGGAACGCGCCAATCAATCGGCTGCAGACTGTTTTCCTGAAGATATCGATTGGCCCTGGAAAAGTGGTGGTTGCCAAAGAATCCTCGGCTTGCCGACAATGGTGACGGATGCACAGACTCCAGCACGAGATGGCGGCTGCGGTCGATGAGCTCGCCCTTGCGTTGAGCATAGCTTCCCCACAGGAAAAATACGAGGCGCTCGCGACGCTCATTGAGAAGTGCCACGATGCGATCCGTGAACTGCTCCCAACCTTTGCCTTGATGTGAAGCGGCACTACCCGCTGCAACGGTAAGCACTGCGTTCAGCAACAGCACACCCTGCATGGCCCAGGGTTGTAGGCAGCCACTGCGTGAGGGTGAAATGCCGAGATCGGCGGAAATTTCTTTATAAATATTTTTCAGCGATGGCGGCAGGTCCACACCCTGCTGCACAGAAAAGCACAGACCATGCGCCTGGCCCGGACCATGATAGGGATCCTGTCCGAGAATTACGACCCTGGTCTTGTCGAAAGGCGTGGAGTTCAACGCATTGAAGATGTCGCTGCCAGCAGGATAAATCACTCTTCCCTGCTGTTTCTCGCGCAACAAAAAGCCCTTGAGTGACTGCATGTAGCCGCATTCAAACTCCGGCAACAGCAGCTCCTTCCAGGACTGCTCCAGCCGCACGCGCTCCATCGGCCACTCTCCAGCGTCATTTTTCGTGTTGAGGACGCATGTGCGGGAACAGCAGCACATCCTTGATTGAAGGCGCATCGGTGAACAGCATCACCAGACGATCAACGCCGATGCCTTCACCTGCTGTCGGTGGCAAGCCGAATTCCAGTGCTGTGATGAAGTCCGCATCGTAGTGCATTGCTTCATCGTCGCCGGATTCCTTCTGTGCTACCTGAGCGTGGAAGCGCTCAGCCTGATCTTCGGCATCGTTCAATTCGGAGAAACCGTTGGCGATCTCGCGCCCGCCGATGAACAGTTCGAAGCGATCGGTGACTTCGGGATTGTCATCATTACTTCTGGCCAGTGGCGAGATTTCCGTCGGGTATTCGGTAATGAACGTAGGTTGCAACAATTTATGTTCAACGCGCTCATCAAAAATTGCCATGGCGACGCGCCCTGTGCCCCATGAATCCTCAAAGGGAACTGCCATTCTTTTCGCCAGTGCGGCAACGGCATCACGGTCGCGGAAGTCATGCATCGCAACACCGTCGCAGTAACGAATGATCGACTCACGCACGCTTAAGCGGTTGAATGGCACGGCGAAGTCCAGCGGCAATCCCTGGTAGGTGAGCTGTGTTTTGCCGAGCACATCCCAGGCAATCTTGCGGAACAGATTTTCTGTGAGATCCATCAGATCGTGATAATCAGCATAGGCTTGATAAAACTCGATCATGGTGAACTCGGGATTATGTCGCGTGGACAACCCTTCGTTGCGGAAATTGCGATTGATCTCGAAGACACGTTCGAAGCCACCAACCACCAGCCGCTTCAGATACAACTCTGGGGCAATCCGCAGATACATCTGCTGATCCAACGCATTGTGGTGGGTGATGAAAGGCTTTGCGGAAGCACCACCGGGAATCACGTGCATCATCGGTGTTTCGACTTCCATGAAGTCATGCCCTTCAAAGAAGTGCCGCATGCTGCTGATGATTTTCGAGCGCATGACGAAAGTGTCACGTGAGCTCTGATTGGCGATCAGGTCGATATAGCGCTGACGATAACGCACTTCGGTATCGGAGAGGCCACGATACTTGTCCGGCAGCGGACGCAGCGCTTTAGTCAGCAGACGCAGAGAACTGATCCAGACTGTCAACTCGCCTTTGCCAGTCTTGAAGACTTTACCTTCCACGCCCACGATGTCACCCAGATCGAGACCCTTGATCTCGGCCAGTAATTCTTCAGGCAGCTCTTTAGGATTGAAATACAGCTGCATCTGCTCGGAGACATCCTGGATCACCAGGAACGGGCCGCGCATGCGAATGATGCGTCCCGCCATCTTCACATTGACCTTCAGGCCGTCGATCTCTTCCTTGTCTTTCGCGCCATAGGCAGCGATCAGGTCGCTTGCGTAATGAGTACGACGGAAATCATTCGGGAATGCATTGCGTTTGACGCGAATCGCATCCAACTTCTCGCGACGCTGCGCGATCAGTTTGTTTTCGTCGTGATGCGTGTCATCACCGGTCTGCCCTGTCGACTGTCCCGCGCCTGCCTGCTCATTGTGATTTATCACTGGATTCATAGCCCCATTTTCAAACTTGCTTCGATAAACTTGTCCAGGTCGCCGTCGAGGACGGCGCCGGTACTACTGACTTCTACGCCGGTTCGCAGATCCTTGATGCGCGACTGGTCAAGCACGTAAGAACGAATCTGACTGCCCCAGCCTATGTCGGATTTCTCCGCCTCGATTTCCTGTGCAGCCTCGCGGCGTTTCAACTCTTCCATCTCGTAGAGTTTTGCCTTCAGTTGCTTGATCGCCTGATCCTTATTCTTGTGCTGCGAGCGCTGGTTCTGACACTGCACGACGATGCCTGTTGGTTCGTGAGTCAGACGAATCGCCGAGTCGGTCTTGTTGATGTGCTGACCACCGGCGCCACTGGCACGATAGGTATCGACACGCACATCAGACATGTTCAAATCGATCTCGATATCGTCATCGACTTCGGGAGATACGAACACCGAAGAGAAAGAGGTATGCCGACGATTACCGGAATCGAACGGGGATTTTCGCACCAGACGATGCACGCCCGTCTCGGTACGCAGCCAACCGAAAGCATATTCGCCGGTGAGATGAATAGTCGCACTCTTGATGCCCGCGACCTCGCCAGCAGACACCTCGACCACTTCGACACCGAAACCCTTGGCCTCACCCCAGCGCAAATACATCCGCAGCAGCATGTCCGCCCAATCCTGCGCCTCGGTGCCACCGGAACCCGCCTGGATATCGACGAACGCATTGTTCATGTCCATCTTACCGGAGAACATGCGGCGGAATTCCAGTGCCTCCAGTTTCGCGCCAAGACCCTGCAATTCAACATTCACTTCGTTGAAAAGATCTTCGTCGTCCTCGTCTTCGGCCAGCTGGAGCAGCTCTCTGCAATCGGCCAAACCGCTGTTCATGCTATCGATGGTATTGACAATCAATTCCAGCTCGGATCGTTCCTTGCCGAGTGCCTGAGCGACCTCGGGATTATCCCAAACGTTGGACTCTCCCAGCTCCAGCTCAACTTCCATCAGCCGATCTTTCTTTTCATCGTAGTCAAAGATACCCCCGAAGGATCTCGGTGCGGGCGTTGAAGTCTTTGATTTTCAGCTGCGGTAAATTGGTCTCGATCATGAGCGTCTCAAAAAGCTGGTCTGGTGGCGGAAAAGGCGGGCATTTTACCCTATTCCTGACGAGATAAGACAGCGGGCCGCTGGTTAACAGCCTGTCGCGGCAATCTGCTAAACTCCCGCGATGCAAAAATCTCCCGATCAGATCCTCGAAAACGCCGAAATTGTCTGGCAAGAAAATGGTGCACCATACTCCAGCCGCTTCGCCGATATCTATTTTTCACGACAGGGCGGACTTGAGGAAACCGAGCATGTGTTTATTGCCGCCAATCGACTGCAGGAACGCTGGCAGCAATTGGATGCAGCACTGACAGCGAACGTCAGTGATGAATCGGCCAACGCTGCGCAGCGCTGCTTTACCATCGCGGAACTTGGCCTCGGTACCGGACTGAATTTTCTGTGTTGCTGGCGAGCCTGGCAACAACTGCAACCCGAACGGCTGCGCCTGCACTACATCGCCTGCGAGAAATATCCCATGCAGACGAGCGCATTAAAACAAGCTCTGGCGAGCTGGCCGGAGCTGGAGAATTTCAGCCTGAGTCTGCTCAAAGCCTATCCGGATCACTCCCCCGGGTATCACCGGCTGCAGCTGCGCAGTCAGGACGGCGGCAGTGCAGTGACTCTCGATCTCTATTACGGCGACGCTGCAGAACTGCTGGCGGCACAGCCATTGCGCGAACGGGTGAAGGTCGACGCGTGGTTTCTGGATGGTTTCGCACCAAGAGTCAATCCTGATATGTGGAGTCCGCCACTGCTGGCGACGCTGGCGCGCTTGAGTCGGCCCGGCACCACTTTGAGCACCTACAGCGTCGCCGGACAAGTCGTGCGCGATTTGCAGGGAAGCGGCTTTCAGGTCAGCAAACAACCCGGATTCGGTCAGAAACGCCAAATGCTGCATGGCGAATTTGTGGGTACCGGACAGCAGTCGCCGGCACCACCACTCTCAGCCGCTCCTTGGCTACGCCTTCCCGAACACGCCCCCTCATCCCAGGAAGTCATTGTCATTGGCGCCGGCCTGGCAGGCTGTAGTACCGCCTATGCGCTGGCTCGACGCGGGTTTCGTGTCACCGTACTGGAGCAGAACGGCGAGATCGCCAGCGGCGCTTCCGGCAATCGCCAGGCAGTTCTGCAGTGTCGACTCAACAACGCCGTCAATGCCGGCTGGCAGTTAAATCTGCAAGCCTTCCTGTATTCGGTGCGACACTTCAACGCCATCCAGAAGGAACTGGGTGACATTCAGTGGCATCCCTGCGGTGTATTGAACCTCGACACGGCCTTCAGCGCCCGACGTGAACGCTGTCCGGAGGTGCGACTGGATCTCTATTCGGAGCAGGTGGTGCGCCGGGTTGATCAACTGGAAGCGGCGACGTTGTGTGGAATGCCGATCGATGGCGGAGGCAATTTTATCTCACTGGGTGGCTGGCTGAATCCGGCCGCTCTCTGCCGCTTCTACCTAGAGCAACCATTGATTCGCATCATCTCCAATACGCGAATCGAGCGCCTTGAGCAGCACCATGGTCTGTGGCACGCGTATAGCGCCGGCCAAGGCCTGGCCAGCGCGAGCGCACCTACGCTCGTGATCGCCAATAGCTTTGCAGCGCAATCTTTCAGCCAGACAGCCTCCCTGCCGCTGGTTCCGTTGCGCGGACAGGTCAGTTATGTGCGCGAGTCGGATGCGACTCGCGCCTTGCGCACCGTGGTGTGCGGCTTGAGCTATATGAGCCCCGCTTACGACGGCCTGCATAGCACCGGTGCCAGCTATTCCAAGGACATAAGCGATCTATCCATCTCGGCAGGAGAACATCAGGACAATTTCGCCGGAATCATTGACCACTTCCCAATCGGCACATTGCAGGCGGCCGCCATCACCGGAGGCAGGGTCTCTGTCAGGGCCAGTACCGGCGACCGTATGCCGATGGCCGGCCCGGCGCCGGACTTCGCGGCGCTAGCATCACTCTACGCCCGCCTGGGGCAGCGGGATAGACAGACACCTGGACAGCATCCCCCCACCTTCCCAGGACTGTACGTCAGCGTGGGGCACGGTTCCCATGGGGTATCCAATTGTCCTTTGCTTGGAGAATATGTGGCGAGCCTGATTGCCAACGAGGTAAGCCCGTTGCAGCAATCACTCAGCGATTGCCTGCATCCGGCAAGGTTCATGATGAGGGAATTACGCAGGCTGCCGCCGGGGCGTTAGCTGAAGAACCTGCTGATAACGCGGTAGAGACTGTGCGCATCATCACTGCCGGCCAATTCGCGGATCGAGTGCATGGCAAATGTCGGCACACCGATATCCACCGTCTCGATACCAATACCAGCTGCCGTGATCGGCCCGATGGTGCTGCCGCACGCCATGTCGCTGCGCACGACAAATGCCTGGACTGGAACGTCAACCTGCGCACACAGCGACTTGAAGTAGGCTACCGAGTGACTGTTGCTCGCGTAGCGCTGGTTGGCATTGATCTTCACGACCGGCCCCTGATTGAGGATGGGGCCATGGTTGCCATCGTGTTTATCTGCGTAGTTAGGATGCACGCCATGGGCGTTGTCGATAGAGATCAACACGGAGTTGCGGATCAGGCGCTCCAGATCTTCGGCACGCCTGTCGACACGGGCTGATGTACAACCAATGATGCGTTCCAGCACGGAGCGCAGAAACGGACCCTGCGCACCGGACGCGGACGCACTGCCGACTTCCTCGTGATCAGAGCAGATCAGCATGTTGCAGGTCTCCCCTCCCCCGCACAGGAGCGCCTGCAAAGACACATAGCAGCTGAGCAGGTTGTCCAGTCGCGCCGAGGAGATGAACTCGTCATGCAGCCCGATCAGTGCCGGGCGCTGGGTGTCATAGAAACTCAACTCATGACTGAGAACGCGCTCGGCGTCCGGTCGGCCACCTTGCTCTTGCAGCCAGCGCAGCAGCAGATCGTCAAACGAGCTGTCCCGCGCGCCGGAGATCGACAGCAAAGGCGGCAGGTCTTTCTGAGCGTTGATGGGCTTGCACTGATTGGCCTCGCGATCCAGATGAATGGCGAGACTCGGAATGACGGCGACGGGCTTCTGCATGTCGATCAGGCAGGAGCCCAGTGTCTGCTCTCGCGTTATGAAATCGACACGCCCAGCGATTGACAGGTCGCGGTCAAACCAGGGATTCAAAAGGGCGCCGCCGTACACCTCGACACCCAGTTGCAGGTAATTATTCTTGCGCAGGTCCGGCTGCGGCTTGATGCGCAGACACGGACTGTCGGTATGTGCCCCCGTCAGTCTGACGCCGGGGTACACCGCATCCTGAACGGACGCCTTCACCGGCAAGCTGAAAGCGATGATGGACGAACCATTGCGGGTAACGAAGTAACGTCCGCCACCATTGAGTTCCCAGGCATGAGACTCATCCAGTGGCTGAAAGCCTGCGGCAAGCAACACCTGCGACATGTGGCTGACCGCATGGAATGGGGTGGGCGAAGCAGCGATGAAGTCCAGCAGTCCTGCATTAAAACTGTTCTTGTCCATCGCCTGCCTCATCGCCCCAACCCCATCAAGTCATGCGCACGCTTCTGTCGATCTAGTTACTGGCCTTGTCTTACTGCGCCTTTTCTTACTGAGCTTTGATTTCCAGCAGCTCGACATCAAATATCAGCGCGGCATGCGGTCCGATCGGACCAGACCCGGTTTCGCCATAAGCCAGCGCAGCCGGGATAAAGAGACGCCACTTGTCGCCAGTTTTCATCAGCTGCAGAGCTTCTGTCCAGCCAGCGATCACTTGGCTAACGCCGAATTCAGCAGGTTCACCACGATCGACGGAGCTGTCGAACACGCTACCGTCGATCAGGGTGCCGTGATAGTGAGCCAGCACGGAATCCTGCAGAGTCGGAGAAGCACCACCAGCAGCACCTTCGGTGAGAACAAGGTATTGCAGTCCGGATACAGTGGTTACCACACCATCGTTCTGGGCGTTGGCAGCCAGGAATGCCTCACCGGCTGAACGCGCTACTTCCATCTCGGCATTCTGACTGTCCGTCATCTGCTGCTGGAAGGTCTGCAGCGCGGTCATCATCTGCTCTTCAGTCAGTTGCGACTGGCCGCCGACGACATCGCGGATGCCGGCGAAGAAAGCGTCCATGTTGATGGAATCCATGATGCCCTGTCCGGCCAGGTTCTGACCAATGTTGACACCGATACTGTAGCTGATCTGATTCTCTTCGCTAGTTAGATCGACAGCGCTATCGGCCGCCTGTACCTGGGTGGCGGAAATCATGACTGCCAGCACGGCGCTGCTCAGTGTCGGTAATCGTCGAAAATTCATGTTGAGATCCTTAATTGGGGGGTTTCTATAAAGTGATATACCGATTTTGATTGAAGGCGATCGGCGACGAGCTTGGCGTAGCCGGCGATGTCGAGCCAACTGTCGAAATAAT
>CAIOZF010000188.1 GCA_903862645.1 uncultured Gammaproteobacteria bacterium | reverse complement strand
TGGAGCGTTCGTCGCTTGGCAAGCTGTACCGCCTCGATATGGAGGCCATGCAGCTGGGCATGGGCTGGGATGGACTTGCACCGATGGTTGAACGCTTTCGGCCTGTCATGAAGCGCCTCGCGCGCAGCACCGGCGACACTGTTTTTCTTGTCGTGCGAAGCGGTGACCATGCCCTTTGCCTGCATCGAGAGGAGGGATCTTTCCCGATCAAAGCCTTTGTGGTTGAGCCAGGCTCGAGGCGCCTGCTTGGATTCAGCTCCGTCGGGGTAGCATTTCTGGCCAGCTTGCCCGATACACAGACGGCAATCACCTATGGTCGGCATGTAGTTGAGTATGCAGCGCTAGGGCTGCACCTGACACGCCTAAGGCAGATGGTGAAGGCGGCACGTGCCTGCGGCTTCGCCGAAACGCAGGATTCCCGCACCAATGAAACCAGTGGTGTCGGGTGTGCATTCCGCCTGTCGAGCAACAGCAGCGCCGGCATCAGTATTGCGGCTATTAACTCGCGTATGCCAGCACAACGCCGTAAGGAACTAGGGGCTGAACTGATGCGAGAAGTGCAGCCATTGGCGTGGCGGGAATCCAATATTCCCATATGCTGAGAACCACTTGAGAAATCATTTGCCAGCGTTTGTCCACTGCCTATGATGGTGGTCTGGCCTTAGCCTGGCACTTTGCCAACAATTTCACCCATGACCATCGAATTGACTGACGAACAGAAGATTGCCACATTCCGGGCGATGGAAGACGCCTGGCAGGCCAAGCAATGGCGCCGCTGCGCCGACATGATGGCTCCTGATGGCGTGCTGCAATCGATGATGTTGGAGCCGGTGGTGGGGCGCGAGGTCTTCTATGACCGGATGGTCATGCTGGAGAGGCCGAACAAGCAGGTCCGGATGCACATTCACCGTATTGGCGTGATCAATGGCGCCGTGTTCGCAGAACGCACGGATGAAATCATTGTTGATGGTGTTAGCCGCACGCTACCGGTGGTCGGCATCATGGAGTTCGACGGCCCTTTCATTTCGGTCTGGCGAGAATACTACGACCGTAAGCAGCTATTGCGCGCCCGTGGCGAAAAAGTAGACTGAGTCGCAGAACCAGCATGGCTACTGCTCCCACCAAGCCGACCAACGCGTCGCTCAAGAAAATCATCAGCTTCTACTGCCGCTTTACCCCCAGCTACAGCGCGATCGGCTTCCATGCGCGCAGACTATTCTGGCAGCGCATCAAGGGGAATTTCAAAGGGCAAACTTGGCTCGTGACTGGGGGCTCTGAAGGTATTGGCGGGTCGACCGCTCGCTCAGCAATAGCTGGCGGCGCAACGGTGATATCTGTGGCGCGCGACGGCGGCAAACTCAAGGCCTTCGCGGCGTCGTTACAAGGACCGGGCAAGCTGCTCATGGAAGTGGCAGACCTGTCATTGCAAAGTGACATTTGGGCCTTGCTGGATCGTCTGGAGGCCGGTGGTACGCGGATTGACGTGCTGATTAACAACGTGGGC
>CAIOZF010000187.1 GCA_903862645.1 uncultured Gammaproteobacteria bacterium | reverse complement strand
ATCTGCCATGGCCTGATCCACGAACAAATTGCGCACCCGTTCCTCGGGGTTCCACAAGAACATGTCGCCCCGCTTCAGGCCAGGGACATAGATGCCTGCCGCGCCAATCACCGACAGGGCGCGAATGCGCGAAACATTGCGAACGGCGATTTCCAGTGCCAGCCAGCCACCGATGGAGCTGCCAATCACGGTGACGTTATGCAGATTCAGATGCTCGAGAAAATCCAGGTAGTAGTAGGCCAGATCATGGATGTTGTCCAGCCATTGCGGCTCATCCGAGGAGCCAAAGCCGGGGTGCTCGGGGACCAGCACCTCATGATCTTTGGCTAACTCTTCCATGAAGGGTTGCACCATGGCAGCACCGCTAGCGCCATGCAGATATAACAGCGGTGCACCACTGCCGCCACGTTTGAGCGTGGTCTTGCAGCCTCGAATTTCAAGTAGTTCCTGTTGAAATGCCACGTTAACTCCTCCTCAATACGAAAATTCTTCGCCAACCAAGTCGATCGGATGATGCGGAATGATAATTCGCATGCCGCTCGCACGCGTTACGCTTGCCTCATATTCCACGCCCTGCGTGCATGGCCTCAAATGAATCAATGGTCGTTGCCAGATCATCCAGCAGGCCTTGCGCCAATTCTGCCCTCAACGGCTGGATGGCTATGGCTTTGAGTAAATCGGCCAGCCGGCCGGCAGTGGATTCCTGATACCCGGCATGCTCCCGCATCAGTTTGGCCACCATGCTGGTGGGACCATATTTTTGATGCAGATAGTCAAGAATATTCACTTCCAGATCCGAAGCCGGAACGCCTTCCATGCCGCCCGCGCAGGCGCAACCCATACCCATCGGCAGATGTCCCTGCGCAACACGCGTCCATTTGCCCAGTAATTGCATCGCTCGCAGCGGAATTGCGGCGTCGGTCTGCGTCTTGCGCCGAGGCGCTACGGCTGCCATGCGCCAGCCCTTGCTGCTGGTTGTGTGTTGTGCAGTGCGTCGAGCTCTGCCAGTGCTGCATTGCCAATCAATGCGCCCACTTCGGAAATGCCATGCCGGTCCATCAGGGCCAGCAATTCTCTCTTCATCGATTTCACCAGCCCGGGACCGTGATAGACCAGTCCGGTACAGATCTGAACCAGGCTCGCCCCCAGCGCCAACATGCGCCAGACATGCGCGCCGCTGGTCAGGCTGCCAACCCCGACCAGAATGTGACGCCTGCGGTCGATGCGGCGTGACCATTGCGCAACGGCTTGAAATGCTGCCTCACGGTTGGTCCAGCCGCTGATCGCACCCCGCATTGGTTTGAGCCGTTCGGGTGGGGTACGAAGGCCGGCACGGGGATCTTTGGCATGGGCGTTCATGATGAAGCCGCGCACGAAGGTAAAAGGGTCGACGGCGGCTAGCACCGCATCAATGCCGGCATCATCATGATCGGGGGCTATCTTCAGCAAGGTCGGTGGCATGCCCGGGACTTCGTTCAGACGCTGCAACAACAGCGCTAGATGCTGCGAATTTTGAAAATGACCCTTGCCGCCAGGGGAATTGGGGCAGTGCAGATTGATGGCGAAATAATCAGCCAAGCCGATAAAGCGGCGGGCGCAGTGCTGCAATTGTTCGATCACCCCATCGACCGGGGCATGAGCGCCGGTGTT
>CAIOZF010000186.1 GCA_903862645.1 uncultured Gammaproteobacteria bacterium | reverse complement strand
CTACCTCAGGCGTGGCCTTAGTGCTGATTCAGCGGATATAAAGGGAAATACTCTGCTGCAGATTACTGCCAGGACCGGTGATTTGCCGATGGTCAATGCACTGCTTTCCTTCAAGGCTAATCCCAAGCTTCGGAATGCCTTGGGGGAAACCGCTTTGATGCTGGCGGCCGTTGAGGGTCATGTAGAAGTCGTTCGGCGTCTCATCGACGCTGGTAGCGAAATCAATGGCGAGGGATGGACCGCTCTTCACTATGCAGCATGGAAAGGCCGCCTGGAGGTTTGTAAATTTTTGATAAGTAAGGGGGCGGACATTGATGCACGAGGCCCGAATGGCATTACGCCTGTCATGATGGCGGTCAGGAGCGGTGACCTTGAAACGGTCAAACTACTGGTTTGGGAAGTTGCCGATCTGGACGTGCAGACTATTGAGGGAGCTACGGCTTTAAGTTGGGCGGAGAAGTTCGAACTCAAGGAGATTGAGGCGCATTTGCGGCAGGCCGGGGCTAGGCGCTGATGCATGCCCTACATTATTTAACATAATATACATTATTAATGTTAAACGACGCCGTCAATTCTGTTAAAACAAACGATTACCGCTTGGGTAATGCCCGGCCCAACTCCTCGAGTTCCTTGGCTAATTGGGGTTCTATCTTTCTAAGCACATCAATCACTTCGGTTAGTTCGTCCCTGCGCCCAAGGCTGATAAAGGTCAATCCAAGTCCGTACCAAGCTGGGGAGTAATCCGGTTCCAGGTGCAAGGATCTCCGATAGACGCTGATCGCCCCGTCAAAGTCGCTGCTACCCCGGTAAATTTCCCCCAGCAGATAGGGGGATACCGGTGAGGACGAATCAATGCTCATGGCACGAAGAAGCGTTCGGGAGGCGACCCCGGACTGCCCGGACAGACGCTGCGCTTCTGCCATGAGATTCCAGGCATCGATATCTTCAGGATTCAGTTGAGTTGCACGGGTTAGCGCTTCAATAGCCGACGCATGATTTCCCTGCTGCAATCGGGCATAGCCCATGACGATCCACCAGTCGGGATCGCGGCTATCCACCTGCAGGTATTGGCCTGCAAAGCCAGCCAGACCGGCCCAATCGCCCCTCTGCTGGTACTCGTTGATAGCCTTCTGGGTTTCAGTGTCCCCGGCCCGGGAAGATAATGCCGCAGACAGAAGCGGCGTCCATGGAATCAGCGCCAACGGCCCGACGCATGCCGTCAGCAGGCCGGCCAATATCAGTGCCGCAAGGATATTCCTGAGGCCGATCTGCTCAGACCTTGGTCTGATACACGTAGGCCTGCTGCCTGACACGCGACTTCTCAGCACGCCGTTTCGCGTCTTGGTCAGGCTGCTTGTCCCACCAGAGCGACCGCCCCTTCTTCTGCTCCTCAACGATTTGCGGATTTTTCTGGAGCAATTCGCGAATCATTTTGGTGACATCGGATTCGTAATATTTGGCCATGTATGCGCTCAGCGTCTTTGAAATGGTGAATCTGTCGAGCCATTATAAGTCGGGCAGACTTCCCCAGCAGAGAAGATTGATTCTCCAATCGAAGTCTGGAGTGCTTGCCTTCCATCGAATACTGTATAAAAATACAGTCATATTCTATCTGGCGATACATGCCCTCTCAGGAGCTTGATACATATGGATCCTCTAACACCGCAACAAAGCCGCATCCTGCAATTCATCCGGGAGGCAATCGAGGCAACCGGAATGCCGCCGACACGCATCGAAATTGCGCGCGCAATGAGTTTTCGTTCACCCAATGCAGCCGAAGAGCATTTGCGGACATTGGAGAGAAAGGGGGCAATCGAAATCCTCAAGGGTGCCGCACGAGGCATCCGTGTTCTGGAGAGCGAGAGCGAGAGCGAGAGCGGCTTGCCGTTGATCGGCAGGGTGGCTGCGGGTTCCCCTATTCTTGCCGAGGCCCATATCCAGGGGCGTTATCAAGTTGATCCGCAGCTTTTCAAGCCCTCTGCAGATTATCTGCTCAGGGTGCGAGGCATGAGCATGAGGGACGCCGGAATACTCGACGGGGATCTGCTTGCCGTGCACCGGACGCCGGAAGCACGCACGGGCCAGATTGTCGTGGCCCGAGTGCATGACGAAGTCACCGTCAAACGCTTGCGCCGCAAGGGAACAACCGTCGAGTTGCTACCGGAGAACCCGGAATTCCAGCCCATCGTGCTGGATACGCGTCGCGACCCGATTGAAATAGAAGGCATCGGCGTCGGCATCATTCGTAGCGGGAAACCCCTGTGACCATTCATGCACGATTCACGCACTGCAGTGGCCTCGGAAATACCCCAGCATCCGTCCATCTGGCGGGGCAAGGACTTGGCTCGTACCAGAGTTCCCGGAATTTCCACAGGTTTTGTATCGCTCGACGCTGAACTGCCGGGAGGAGGCTGGCCTGTATCCAACCTCACGGAAATCATGCCTGCGCATGAAGGCATCGGAGAACTGCGCTTCCTGAGCCCGGCTCTTGCAGCACTATCGCAAAGCGGAAAATACATCGCGTGGATCAATCCGCCTTATCTGCCTTATGCGCCTGCCATTGCCGCTGCACGAATCATTCTGCAGACGGTGTTGATCGTCAAAACTGCAGGCGCCCGTGAAACGCTCTGGGCAGCCGAACAGGCGCTGAGAGCCAATGCATGTGGCGCTGTACTGGTCTGGACAGGCCCGACTGTTGACTACGCAGCATTGAGACGACTCCAGATGGCGGCTGAGGGCAGCCACTCCATCAGCTTCATTTTCAGGCCAGTCTCCGCCGGCATGACCGCATCCCCTGCCCCGTTGCGATTACGCCTGGAAACTTCCTGCGGAGATTTGGCGGTGCAGATTCTGAAACGGCGTGGCAATCCGGCCTCTCGTCCTGTCGTGCTGGCTGCAAGAGAGCTGCTTCCCTTACCAACCGAAACTGGATATGCAAGAAACACAGTCCCAAGTCTGGATCGCCATTCATCTGCCGGAACTGCCGGTGGAACTCTTCCTCCGAGCAGTCTCCACGCCTAAGCCGTTTGCAGTCACGGAAAACAACCGCATTCATGCATGCGACCGCAAAGCTCGGGAAAAAGGAGTTCAGCAGGGAATGCAGGAAAACGCTGCCTTGGCGCTGCTGCCTGATCTGGTTCTTAAATCACGGAACCCAAGCGCTGAAACGGAAGCCATGTTCGGACTTGCCGCATGGGCATCCCAATTTACACCAGCCACTGCGCTGGACCTCCCGAGCACGCTTGTTCTTGACGTCACAGCCAGCCTGAAGCTGTTCGGGACGCCGGAAGAGATTGTCCGCAGGCTGCGAACAGGTCTGCGCGAACTAGGCTTTCGCTCGGCATGGGCTGTCGCTCCGACTGCACGCGCAGCATGCTGGTTCGCCAGCATGAGCCAGCAATTCCTCATTGTTGATCGTGAAATATTGATGCAGAAGATCTCCGCGTTGCCGCTGGGAATCCTCAAGAGCGCGGCTGATCTGATGCGCGATTTTGCATCACTGGGACTGGAAACCATCGGCGACATTCAGTCTCTTCCCAGAGCTGGGGTCTCCAGACGATTCGGGCAGGAACTGCTTGCGGAAATAGATCGTGGTACCGGACAACGTCCGGATCCCCGCACGTTCTTCAAACCACCGGCAGTATTCCTTGCCGAAATCGAATTGCCGGCCGAAGCAACGCAGGCCGAAGCGCTGTTTTTTGCATCCCGACGACTTCTGCTCCAACTGGAGGGATTTCTCATCGCACGATCTTCCGGCATCGAACGCTTTACCCTCAAGCTGCTTCACAGGACCAGGTCCAGCGAGGTTCATGTCGGCATGCTCTCGCCATCGCGTGATGTAGAGCATTTCTCGAGACTGCTTCGCGAACGGCTGGGGACATCCACTTTGAAGGAACCAGTGCGCGCTCTGGCGATAGTCGCCGATTCAGTGCGCTCGTTGCGCACAGACAGTGGTGATCTTTTCATTGACGAATCGATATCAATCGGAAACTGGAAAACCCTGGTTGACCAGTTACGCTCCAGGTTGGGCGAAAAATCGGTGCATGGTTTGAGTGCTCATTCGGAACATCGCCCCGAACTGGCCAGCATTCCAACAGATCCTGGGTCGGTACAACTTCAGTTAGCGCTGGAAGGTCGTCCCCTCTGGATGCTTGAAGTACCTCGCCCCATCAAACCGGTCGATCAGTACCCGGGGACCGCAGATCGGATCCAGCTTGTGTCAGGCCCAGAGCGTATTGAATCAGGTTGGTGGGATGGAAAGGATTTCATTCGGGACTATTTCGTAGCCCGGACGCCAGACCAGTCGCTGCTCTGGATATATCAGGAACGCCCGGTAGCCAGCCGTGGGCAAAAGGGCAGTTGGTATCTGCAAGGGATATTTGCCTGACAGGATTGGGTTATCAATGAGCAACACATTACCCGGCACCCTCCCCGCCTATGCCGAACTGCACTGCCTTTCCAATTTCAGTTTCCTCAGGGGGGCCTCTCACCCAGAAGAACTGGTCAGGCGGGCATCAGCATTGGGATATGCAGGATTGGCGATCACAGACGAATGCTCGCTTGCCGGCATTGTTCGTGCGCATGTCACAGCCAAGGACCTGGGGTTACCCCTGATCATCGGCAGCGAAATCGCGCTGATTGATGGTCCCCGTGTGGTTCTGCTGGCAACCAATCGTGAAGGATATGGTCGTCTCTCTTCGCTGATCACCCTCGGCAGACGACGTGAAAGAAAGGGTCGTTACTCCCTGTCCATAACAGACCTGCAGGACGGGATAACCGGTTGCCTCGCCATTTTGTGTCCTGATGCGTCGATTGCCGCTGACAGGCTCTTTGCGCACGCAACATGGTTTGCCGACCACTTCATGGGACGTTTCTGGATTGCCGCCGAGTTTCTGCATGGTCTGAACGATCGAGAAAGATTACTGACCCTGAAGAATGCATCAACCCGATGCGGCGTTCCATTGGTCGCTGCCGGTGATGTGCATATGCACGTTCGGTCGAGGAGACGACTTCAGGATGTGCTGACGGCGATCCGACTCGGAAAGCCCGTCGCGGAATGCGGTCGCATGCTGCATCCCAACGGAGAAAGGCATCTTAGACAGAGGACGGGACTGGCTCGACTCTATCCGGAGCAACTTCTTCATGAAACGATCCGTATTGCCGAGCTGTGCACATTCTCCCTGGACTCATTGCGTTATGAATATCCCGACGAACTGACCCCACCACATGAAACACCGGCAACCCATCTGCGTCAATTAACGGAGCAAGG
>CAIOZF010000185.1 GCA_903862645.1 uncultured Gammaproteobacteria bacterium | reverse complement strand
CCGAGTTCTGCAGCTTTCATCGCTGGGACAAGAGCAAGTTCATACTCACTGGAAAGCAAATAAAGCTGCACAAGACGCTGAAGATTTTCTTCGTTCTCCTCAACTACACCATCCTGAAATCCTTTCTCAAGAACCTTTGCTCCTTTGAACGGAGCTTCGGCACCTGCCAGTGATTGAGCAAGGTTGATATACTCCGACTCACTGGCCATATAGCCCTTTGCGAAGGTCAGTGAAAGAGTCTCAATACGCAGCTTGTCGTTGTCCAGATAGCCGTATATTGCTGACAAATTACGCCAGTCGGCAGGCTCATCAAACAATACAACCATCTGCTTGGTGATGCGCTCTGCATTGGTATAGTCCTCAAGTTCGATGTACATGAGGTTAAGCAGGCCGTAGATGTTTCGGGCGATAGGTCTAGCCTGAGCTTCCAGCATTTCCATATGCTGGATCAGGTATGGAATCGCCTCATTGTACTTGGTCAGGTTGTAATAAGAGTTAGCCAAACCAAGAAACACGTTTTCATGCTCTTCTTCGGAAATCTCTCTCCAGCGGTCATAGGCTTCGATAGCTTCTTCAAAGCGCTCTTCACCCATATACAGCTGGCCCAGCGCCATCATGGCACGCTGTTGTACTTCGATACGCAGATTCTCAATGGTCAGAATTTTCTCGAACGTCTGCAGGGCCATCTCAACATTATCAGTACTCAGATAATAGTTGGTATAGAAATTCAGCAATGTCGATTTCTCAAAATCATTGAGACGATCATAACGCTCGTTGAGTTCATCCAGCAGAACCTTTGCCCCCTCATAGTCAGGCTCTACACCTACTTCTTCGGGGCTCATCAGAGCCTGAATCTCGGACACAGAGTTGAATACCCTCTCTGTCAGCACATCAGAGGAACGAGTGGGTGGCGGCTTGCGAGCCTCCTCGTCTGCCGCAAATGACGCAGAGGAGGAGACAGCGGTGCAAGCAAACAGACCAACCATCGTCAAGGCGGACAGGATATCGCGCGTCATAGTTTTACGTTTGAATATCTTGATCATCATTGTTCACCTTCAAGCTGATAGCGGAAAACGTATTGTACGTTTGGCACTTCAACCCCTTTTCCGTCGACCACTTTAGGCTGAAACTTGAACTTCTCTGCGGCCCGGACAGAGGCTGTGTCGAATATTTCGGGTGGATCTGCATCCACGACGACGACGTCACGGACGCCGCCTGTATCGGTAACGGTGAAACTGACCTGGCACCAGCCTTCGATACCCCTGGAGGCAGCGCGTGTTGGGTAGGTTGGAGTCACGTTTACAAGCGGCAGCATTTCTCCGTCTGTAATCGAGATACTGGCGCCACCGATTTCGAGATCGGCATCAACCTGAACAGAAGCTCGCTCAATGCTCAAACTAGGACCAGAGTCTAGATTGGCCTGACGTTCAGCAACAGGCGGTGGCGGTGTATCGAGTTGATCAATCGGCTCAGGCCTCTCGACTTCTCGCACCACTTCCATCCGAATGTCAGGCATGGTTGCGTCCACGACTTTCACAACAGTAGCCTGTTGGCTAAATGATGCGCCCGTCGCAATCAAAGCTTGCATTAAATAGAACAAACCCACGGTAATCAGAACTGCAAGAACCATCGCAACAAACCATCTGATAGCTATCATAGTCTAGGCCTCCGTTGATATTGAAACGTTTGCAATTTCCGCTTCTCGAGCAGCGCGCATGATCTGCATTACCATATCATTTGTCGCATTCTCGTCGCCTTGAATGACTACCGATGAATTTGGCGCGTCTACCAAACGCAATTCAAACTCTGAGCGGATAAAGCGCGGGTCGATAGCCTCACCGTTCATCCAGACCTCACCATCACTAGTGACAGCAATAAGAATGAGGTCCTTTGATTTTGGCTCCGCTGTCGAACCCTGTGGTTTGCTGACGTCTATACCAGCCTCTGTTACGAAAACTGAGGTTACGATAAAGAAGATCAGCAAGATGAATACGACGTCAAGCATCGGGGTAAGGTCGATCTCCCCAGGGCCGTCGCCATCTCTTTTCTTCATTAAACCGCTTTTCATTTTTTTGCCTTGTTATCTGAGTTTAATTATTCAGAGCCATGTGGTCTGCCAAAAGTTCCAGATCCTTGTCGACTTTGTTCTTGAGAAAGTTGAACGCGAAGATTCCGGACAGCGCACCAACCATGCCTGCCATGGTTGGAATCGTTGCTTTGGAAACCCCGCCGGCCATCGATTTTGCATCGCCGCCGCCGGTGATAGCCATCACGAAAAACACCTCGATCATTCCAGTCACAGTTCCCAGAAGTCCCAGCAGAGGACAGATCACAACCAATGCTTCGATCATGTTCAAGCCGGCCCGGAGATCCAGAGAAATCTGCGATATCATCATCATGCGAATCTGCCGTGCTTTCCAGGAACTCTTGTCCGCACGGGCATTCCACGCGGCAAGTGTCTGCTTGGTACGCTTTGAATGCGTAGAGTACAAATACCACAAGCGTTCAAACACCAGCGAGAATTTGAGCAACAGAAGGAAGGCGATTACCCAAAGTACACTGCCTCCCCTGTCCATAAATCCTGAGATGGAATCATAAAAGTCCATAAGAGCGAAATACATAATGGAAACCTCCGTTAAGCCTTACGCTTTGTTTGATTCTTCGGACTTTCTCGCGATAATCCCTGTTGCCTGCTCTTCCAGAATGTGAGTAATGCCGTCAGCTTTACCCTTGACCCATGCGTGCATGAGAATCGCGGGAATTGCAGCTACGATACCTTCTACCGTTGTCATAAGCGCCATGGATATACCGCCAGCCATGATGGTGGGGTCACCGGCACCGTACACCGTGATCTGTTGGAACACCTGAATCATACCGGTTACTGTACCAAGCAGACCCATCAATGGTGCAATGGTTGAACATATCTTGATCAATACGAGCCAGCTTTCCAGAGCAGGGGTCTCTTGCAGAATCGCTTCGCCCAGTTTCAGCTCAAGTGTCTCGGTATCAACATTAGGGTTGGCTTCAGCTACCAGCAAGACTCGACCCAATGGGTTGTTCTTGTTGGGTTTGCCAGACTTGATCTGAGCGTTAACTTTTGCTGCCACCACGGTCAGAATCAACGTTCGGAGCAGGGCGATAATCACAGCAACCGCACCAACACCGATAATCGCAAAACCGATCACGCCTGAGTTATCACGTACCTGCTCAGACGCAGTTGGAAAATTGACCAAGTTGGCCATCATGCTGCCACCAAGTGCTCCGGTAGGATCGATGCCGACCTGGTAAAGACCAGTGCCTGGCTGGGCATTTTCGAGAGCGACTGCGCGAGCAACTACATCAGCTGACGGCTGGCGCGCTAGCACCTGCAGGTGGCCGATGTCGCCGCTATAGCTTAGATAATCACCTTCCGCGATAGCATTGAAGGAACCAACACGTGTAATGGTGCGGGTAGTTTGATCCCCGGCTGGAGTGCTGACAGTACCGCTGTACTTGACAACTTTGCCGGACTCAATCAGCTCCTGTTGCATGAAGAACCAAAAACGCTCGATCTCATCAATACGAACCTGTTCGGTGTCGCTGGCTACGCGGCTGATGAAGTCGTCGAGGAATTCTTCGCGGCCATCATACTGAGCGCTGATCAGTGAGTCCTGGAATATACCGCGGAAGTCGCCGGCAACACCCTGGATAGTACCGAGCAGTTCGTTGAGATCTGCACGGGCAGTACGGAGCGCTTCACGGCGTTCGGCTATGATCAGCTGGTTAGCATCAAACGACTGAGTCAGCTGAGTATTGCTTGCATTTTCCTGCTCAATATTCGCCTTAACTTCATCAACAATCTGCTGCTGGCTATTAGCCTGAGACTGGAAACGCTGTTCGCGCTCACGATGCTCCTGAGATTGGGCCACACGATCCTGTTCTACCGCATTCAGCAGATCAGACAGTGACGCAGGTTGTTGAGCGTAACTCTGTGAAGCTACAGACAGAAGAAGGCCTGTAACTGAAATGCTTGCAAATTTAATTATTTTTTTCACTGTGCTGACTCCGGTGCAGAGATAGGAAGTTCCAGAATAGCTGGAGACGAGAGGCCGCTGGTCACACCAATGGCACGCTGGATAGCTGTGCGGTATTGGGCGGCATCAAGGGCGACCCATGAGCGTGATTGCTGGTCCCAGGCGCCAGTCATCGTTCTGTCCTTGGTTTGGTATACAAGAGCGACACGGCCAACGCGCATCATGTCCACGTCTCTGTCTGTACCTTCAAGATTCAGGGTTGTAGAGTAAGTTTCGTAAGTGCGACCATAGTTGTTCTCAACTTGGTACAACACCAGAATCTGTCTGAATTTTTCTGCAACAGATACATCGGGGCTATCTACGGCATCACGAGCAAACTGAAGTCGTGAGCGACGCTCTTCGACCTGGAATGGCACATCGAGTTCAACGAACTGCTCAATACTGGTCAACATCTTGTTGATCAACATCGGCATCTCTTGCGTCACTACCGCCACGTCAGTGATTGACTGCTGGATTGTGGCTACATTTTGCTCTTGAATAGAGATCTGTTTGCGCAAACCGGCGTTCAGCACCAGCATCGCTTCAAGATTGTCATTCTCAAGTTTGAACTCTTCGAACAAAGTGCTAGCTGAGTTCGATAGCTTGGTGACGTTTTCCTGCGATTGGGCTGCGGCCTGGTTTTGCTGATCTATGATATTCAAGGCTTGATCTATGATGCTTGTATCAACCTCAGCAGCTTGTGACGCGCTAGCTACAATCAACGAAGCGAAAGGAGCTAGAGCCTTGTAATATAATCGACGGTTATTCATGTGCCATCCTATTATTGTGTT
>CAIOZF010000184.1 GCA_903862645.1 uncultured Gammaproteobacteria bacterium | reverse complement strand
TAGCTCAGTTGGTAGAGCAGCGGACTTTTAATCCGTTTGTCGTGGGTTCGACCCCCGCACGTCCCACCAACATCTTCTTTGAAAAAGCCACCGTGTTCGCACTGTGGCTTTTTTCTTGGGCGCTTGGTGCTGTGCTTTGGGTGCCGCGCTGCCCCAATGCGTAAACGTCTAGCCAATGTCTGGCGCTACAAATGAGCCATCCGTGAGTGACACAGACAGACTACGGCTAAAGCCCGTTTAGAACACGCCGTTACCCAGGTGCCGGCTGTCGGCCTTGAACCCTTATCCCTGATCAATTCAGGTGGCGGAACTTAGATCGCCATCAGGAGTGTCTAATAGGAAATCTCCAAGGAACCCGATTTCTAGTCTTTTCAGACCATGAAACCGCACCCTCTGATGACTCAAGCTACCGGTGGACCGTTAATCAGGTCGCTAGATATTAGGCAGTCATTAAATAAGGAGACTAGATCGTGTTTGAAAAATCCCCTGCTTTGCTTCCGATCCCCTTGGCAATGCTGACGATGATTATGCTTACGGCCGCTGGCCAAGCTCAAGCCCAATCACAGGCCCAGACCAAGGCCGATGCAGACCCGAGCGTTTTAGAACAAGTTGTCGTCACTGTGCAACGGCGCAAGGAGAAGCTTCAGGACGTACCGGTCGCTGCGACCGCTATTGGTGCTGCAGATCTGGAATTACGTGGCATCGGTAACATTGCAGACCTCAGTTCACTGGCGCCTAATTTACTTGTTTTACATACGCCAGGA
Organism: uncultured Gammaproteobacteria bacterium; assembly: GCA_903862645.1. Lineage (GTDB taxonomy): Bacteria > Pseudomonadota > Gammaproteobacteria > Pseudomonadales > Pseudohongiellaceae > UBA5078. The sequence continues at coordinate 1,329 of CAIOZF010000184.1, read as the reverse complement.
AATGCGAGCGCTTCGCAAATCGCTATTCGTGGTTCGGTAACCTCCAACCCGGCTTTGTTCTGGGAAACTACGGTCGGTATGTATGTTGACGGTGTTTTCGTCGGGAAGAGTCAGGGCTCAATCTTTGACTTGGTGGACCTAGAAAGGGTAGAGGTTCTGCGCGGACCCCAAGGGACCTTGTATGGCAGAAACACAATCGCTGGCGCGGTGAACATGATCACCCGCAAACCCTCTGGCGAACTCAGCGGAGGTGTGAGTGTCGACATCGGGAATTTCAATTCCAAGGTAACGAAACTGTCGCTTGACCTCCCCTCGGTAGGCCCATTGAATGCTTCTATTGGATTACGCGATGAGAAAAGAGACGGTTGGGTCAAGACCACGGCAGGGAGCTCTGTTGCGGACTTGAACAGCAGAAACGTCCAAGGCGGGCGCTTAGCCCTTACCCTTGATGCCAGCAAGGACCTTCAGATCGATTACCGCTACGATTGGAGTAAGGCCGACCAGACCCCAACTTTCTCCCAGGTTGTCAGGTCAGATGTTGCTACCATGTTTTTTATTCCCGGTATTCAAGTGAACCCATCACGCCAGACAACGGCATCCATTGATGGCCCTTCTTTTGAGCGTTACAACATTGCTGGTAATTCTCTGACGACCGAGTACAAAATAGACCCAAACAATACCCTAAAGTATATTTTGTCTCGTCGCACCATGGCTTGGTCTGATGCCTTGGATCTGGATGGTTCGCCTATCCCTCTGGCGCATACCTCTCGAATCTCTGACTACAACCAAGATTCAAATGAACTGCAATGGCTTGGAAGTGGTGGTGATTTTAATTATGTCAGTGGAATATACTCGTTTAAGGACAACGGCGTAACCAATAATCCGCAGAGTTTTTTCTTTGGCGCACAGAATTATGATTCGCTGTACGGGTTTTCAACGAACGCACTTTCTCTCTACGGACAGTTAGACTACAAAATCAGCCAAAGCATGACCTTAACTGGGGGCTTACGTAAAACCACAGAAGACAAAACGGTTCTACGTCAACTCTCACAAAGCGGCATCGCAACGTCTTACCCCGGAGGCGTGCCCACCTACACCCCCTACGGGTTCGTATTGATCCCAGCAGGCACTGCCGGTGCGACGTCGTTCAGTGCTATTACGCCTATGCTCAGTCTGAGCTACAAGCTTAATAAGGATACGAATATTTATGCCCGATATTCCGAAGGGTTCAAGAGCGGTGGCTTTAATGGCGAGGCTCAAACTGCAGCTGCAGTATTAACGCCGTTTCTACCCGAGAAACTCCAATCCATTGAAGTCGGGGCCAAGACT
>CAIOZF010000183.1 GCA_903862645.1 uncultured Gammaproteobacteria bacterium | reverse complement strand
CGCGCAGAACATCGCCTTCAACGAAGTGGCGCGACAGTCAATCACAGCCGATCCCCATTTCCACAACGGTCGTTATCTGGAACACGGAACCTACCCAAAGAAGGGTGTGATGCTGGCCCGCATGGTGGGACACATCACTTATCTGTCCGACAGCGCCATGCGCGAGAAATTTGGCAAGGCAGCCGACGACTCCATCAATACAATCATGACCAATCCGCTAATCAGCGGAGCGTCCACGAAAAGCAACTTCGGGCGCGACCTGCGCAGCGGCAAGCTCAGCTTCGGACTGGACACGGATTTTCAAGTGGAGAGCTATCTGCATTATCAGGGCGAGCGCTTCTCGGAACGCTTCGACGCCAACACCTATCTGCTGATGACCAAGGCGCTGGATTATTTCGATCCGTCGGTGGACTTCGACGGCGATCTGAGCCGCACCTTCGCCAACAGTAACTGCCGCTTTCTGCTGATCTCTTTCAGTTCGGACTGGCGCTTCCCTCCGGAGCGCACACGCGAGATCGTCGACGCCCTGCTGGAGGCGCGCAAACCGGTCAGCTATCTGGAGGTCGAGGCGGATCAAGGCCACGATGCCTTCCTCCTGCCGGTACCCCGTTACATGGAAGCACTGACCACGTATCTGCAGCGTGTCGCCGACGAAGGAAATGCGCAGCCAGCGAACTCCACGGAGGTGAATTCATGATGCGTCCTGACCTGGATATCATTCAACACTGGATCGCACCGGGCAGCCGCGTACTCGACCTCGGCTGTGGGGACGGCAATCTGCTCGAATACCTGAAGAATACGCGGCAGATCTCCGCGATCGGCCTGGAGATCGACGCAGACAATATCCAGCAGTGCCTGAGCAAAGGTGTGAACGTCATCGAGCAGGATCTCAACAAGGGTCTACAGAATTTCGGCGACAAGAGTTTCGATACCGTGCTGCTCACCCAGACCCTGCAGGCGGTGAATTATCCGGACGTGGTAATCGACGAGATGTTGCGTATCGGGCGCAACTGTATTGTCACCTTCCCGAACTTCGGCAACTGGCGTAGCCGCCTTTATCTGCTGCGCAAGGGCAGAATGCCGGTATCCAAATTCATGCCCTATCAGTGGTACGACACGCCGAACATTCACTTCTGCACCGTGCGTGACTTTGACGTGCTGTGTCGCGAGAAGGGCATCAATGTCATCACGCGGACCGTGGTCGATCATCACCATCAGGGCAACTGGACTATCAAGCTGTGGCCGAATCTGCTCGGCGAAACGGCCATCTATCACATCAGCCGCTGAAATGACCAATGCACTCAATGACCAATGCCCTCAATGAATAGAATCGTACTGGCCAGCGGCAACGCCGGCAAACTCCGTGAATTCCAGCAGATGCTCGGCGGCGCTGACGTCGAGTTCGTCACGCAACGCGCACTGGGTGTCAGCGATGCCGACGAGACCGGCCTGAGCTTTGTGGAGAACGCCATCCTCAAGGCTCGACACGCCAGCGCGCTGACTGGCCTGCCCGCACTGGCCGATGATTCCGGCATCGAAGTCGATGCCCTGCGCGGCCAGCCCGGTATCTATTCGGCGCGCTATGCCGGCGTCGGTGCCACCGATCAACAGAACAATGACAAGCTGCTCGCCGCACTTGCCGATGTCCCCATCGAACAACGTGGGGCGCGCTTTCAATGCGTGATCGTCTTCATGCGACATGCCGAAGACCCGATGCCTTTCATCAGCCAAGGCACGTGGGAAGGTCGAATTCTGTTCGCGTCGTCCGGAGCCAATGGCTTCGGATATGACCCGCTTTTCTACGTACCCACGCATGGCTGTGCTTCGGCGGAGTTGGAATCAGCGATCAAGAACAGCGTCAGTCATCGTGGCCAGGCACTGCGGCAGTTGCTCAGCAGTTGGAACACCGTGCGCAATCGGGCACATCTGTGAGTGACGCGCCTGCTACGTCACTGCTGCAGATGCCTCCCCTGAGCCTCTACGTGCACATCCCCTGGTGTGTGCGTAAATGCCCCTACTGCGATTTCAATTCCCATCAGAAGAACGGCGAGCTTCCCGAGCAGGCCTACGTCGATGCCCTGCTGCAGGACTTCGCACAAGATCTGCCCTGGGTGCAGGGCCGCGAGATCCGTTCGATCTTCTTCGGCGGTGGCACACCGAGCCTGTTTTCCGCGCGCGCCTATGAGCGACTCTTCGACGGCTTGCTGCAAAAGGTGCGCTTCGCGTCCGACATCGAAATCACCCTGGAGGCCAATCCCGGAACTGCAGAACGTGGCAAATTTGCCGACTACCGGCGTGCCGGAATCAATCGACTCTCCATTGGCATTCAGAGCTTCGACGATGCGCAACTGCAGAACCTCGGCCGCATTCACGGCAGCGACGATGGCAGAAAGGCCATCGAGTTTGCGCGCCTCGCTGGTTTCGATAATCTCAATGTGGACATCATGTACGGTCTCAAGGAACAGTCCCTCGGCGCTGCACTGGCCGATCTCGAAGAAGCGATTTCCTTCGCACCGGAACATCTGTCCTGGTATCAACTCACCATCGAGCCCAACACAGAGTTCTTCAAAAGACCTCCGGCACTGCCGCCCGAAGACGAGCTGATCGACATTCAGGACAGCGGTCTCGCCCTGCTGGCGCGGAATGGCTTGGCGCGCTACGAGGTGTCGGCCTTCGCCCGCGAAGGACGTCGTTCGCGACACAACCTGAACTACTGGCGCTTCGGGGATTACCTCGGCATCGGTGCGGGAGCACATGGCAAAATCACGCTGGCAGATGAGAACCGCATCTTGCGCATGCGCAAGAAAAAAAAGCCGGGCCACTATCTCGATACGTTGCGTTCGCTGGAGACAGCCCACGCACTACTGCCCGAGGCTTATCGGGCGGAGACCAGTGCCATCGCTAAAGACGATATCGCGCTGGAATTCATGCTCAACGTCCTGCGCCTGCACGAGGGCTTTACGCCGGCACAGTTCGAGCACGCGACGGGGCTGGGTTTCGAGGTGGTGCAAAAGCAGGTAGAATCCTTGCAAAACAAGGCTCTGCTCAGTGCCGAAGGCGGTTTGATTCGCCCCACTGAAAAAGGGCAGCAGTTTCTCAACAGCGCGCTCGAAGAGTTTCTCTAAGGAGGAGAAAGCACCATGTCCCGTTCGCTCTACGTCCAGCATTGCCAGCCCTGCATAATCGGCACGCGCGCCATGCTTCCCGAAGACTCCAACAAGATGCTGGCCTCGGTGCCCCGCTGGAAGAAGGTGCTGGTCGATGGTATGGAGCAGATTCGTCGCGACTTTCACTTTCGCGATTTCAAGGAAGCAGCTGCGTGTGCCCATAAGATCGGCCTGCTCGCCGAGCGCGAAAATCATCACCCCAGCCTGCTTATCGAATGGGGCAAGCTGACCGTGAGCTGGTGGACGCAAAAAGCCAACGGCCTGCATCCTAACGACTTCATTATGGCCGCGAAGACCGATCTGATTGCCACCAGCGGCACGGACAAGTGAGATGCTCAACTCCTTCCCGACATTGCTGAAACACCTCGATGCGCTGATCAGCCTACCGAGCGTCAGCTCGGCCAATTATGCTCTTGATACCAGCAACGCACCCGTCATCGAATATCTCGCGCAGTGCTTCACCGACCTCGGGTTTGCCACCGAGATCATTCAGAGCGCCGGCACCAGCGCAGCCACGGCCGGCAACACCAAATTGAATCTGATCGCCACCCTGGGCAGTGGACCCGGTGGACTGGTGCTGGCAGGACACACCGACACCGTGCCCTTGGATGAAGCGTTGTGGAGTGTGAATCCGTTCCGCCTCACTGAAAAAGACGGCAAGCTGTACGGCCTCGGCAGCACCGACATGAAGAGTTTCTTTCCGTTGATCATGGAGGCCGTGTCGGCATTTCAGGGCATGCAGCTAAAGCAGCCGCTGATAGTGCTCGCCACCGCCGATGAGGAGACCTCGATGCAGGGCGCGCGCACCATCGCCGAACTGGGCAGGCCGAAGGCGCGTTGCGCGATCATCGGTGAACCTACCGGCATGCGCCCGATTCACGCTCACAAGGGCATCATGATGGAGTCCATCGATCTGCTCGGCCAGAGCGGGCATTCGTCGAATCCTGCCCTCGGGCACAACGCGCTGGAGGCGATGCACAGTGTCATCGGCGAGCTGATTGCATTCCGCGAAGACCTGCAGCGTCGCTATCAAAATCCCATTTTCTCGATTCCGCGCCCGACCTTGAATCTGGGCTGCATTCATGGCGGCGACAATCCCAATCGCATCTGCGGACAGTGCCGTCTCGAATTCGATATTCGCCTGCTGCCTGGCATGGAAATCGACGCCATGCGCGACGAGATTCGTCAGCGCGTGCTGCCCATCGCTGCGCGCTTCGGCGTCGCCGCCACACTCAAACCACTGTTCTCCGGTCTGCCCGCGTTCTGGACCGCTCCGGACAATGAACTGGTACGCACCGCCGAGCGCCTCACCGGCAATAGCGCCGCCAGTGTCGCCTTCGGTACCGAGGGGCCGCTGCTGCAGAAGCTCGGCATGGACACCATCATCCTTGGCCCCGGCGATATCGATCAGGCCCACCAGCCCGACGAGTATCTGTCGCTGGATCGCGTGCGCCCTTGCGTCGAAGTGCTCAAGGATCTTATTCGCCACTATTGTCTGTAAGTCCGCAGTGACCAATGATCGGCTTCATAAAAATTAGCAAATAGACTATATTCAGCCCATGAAAAATCTGCCCCAATACATCGACTGGTTCCGCAACTCCTCCAGCTACATCAACGCACATCGCAAAAAGGTGTTCGTGGTGCTGCTGCCAGGAGAAGCGCTCGCGCACAGCAATTTCAACAATATCGTGCATGACATCACGCTGCTGCACAGCCTGGGCGTAAAGCTGGTGCTCGTGCACGGGGCGCGTCCGCAGATCAATGCGGCACTGGAAGGGGCGGGCATCGAGTCGACCTATCACAAGGGTCTGCGTATCACCGATGCCATCAGCCTGCAGATCATCAAGCAGATCATTGGCGCGCTGAGCATCGATGTCGAAGCGCTGTTCTCGATGGGGCTCGCGAATTCACCGATGCATGGCGCCGACATCAAGCTCGCCCGTGGCAACTTCATCACGGCGCGACCGCTGGGCGTGCTGGATGGCATCGATCACGCACTGACCGGCATGGTCCGCAAGGTCAATGCGGTGGCGATTCAGCAGCATCTCGACCGCAACAACATCGTCGTCCTCTCCAATCTTGGCTACTCGCCCACCGGTGAGGTGTTCAACCTGTCCCCCGAGGAAGTCGCCACCGAAACCGCTATCGCGCTCAATGCCGAGAAGCTGATTCTGTTTATTCCGCAGAACGGCATCATGGATAGCAGCGGCCATATGGTCAGCACGCTGAGCCCGGCTTCTGCACAAGAAGTCCTGACGGCGGTCGAGTCGCGTGACGAGAACAAAGCCAATGGAGTCGCTCAGGCACTCAACGCGGCCATTGCCGCATGTCGACGCAACGTGCGCCGCAGCCACCTCATCAATTTCGAGCAGAACGGCGCCCTGATCGAGGAGCTGTTTACCCGCGACGGTAGTGGCACTCTGGTGTCCAAAGACAATTTCGAAGAGCTGCGTCCGGCCAGCATCGAGGATGTCGGCGGCATCCTCGAACTCATAAAGCCACTGGAAGACGCGGGCGTGCTCGTGCATCGTTCGCGGGAGTTGCTGGAGGCCGAGATCAGCTTCTTCTTCGTGATCGAGCGCGAGGGCATGATTATCGCCTGCGCGGCGCTTTACCCGCTGGACAGTACCTGCGGAGAGATCGCCTGCATCGCGATTCACCAGGATTATCAGGACAGTGGTCGTGGGGAACATCTGCTCAGCGCGCTGGAGTCCCATGCCAGAAAAAGCGGTTTCTCCCATGTAATCGTGTTGACCACGCAGACCACGCACTGGTTCCTCGAGAAAGGCTTTACCCCCATCGGCGTCGCCGATCTGCCGGAGAAGAAGCAGAAGATGTACAACTTCCAACGCAATTCGAAGGCTCTGCGCAAGCCGCTGTAAATCAGTTGGCGTGTGAACAAGAACCTCTCGCAATCGGGTCTCTGCCAGACCATTGTTTAATGCAACCCCTGCACCCCAACACCACACAAGGAGAACTCTTCATGAAGAAACTTTTGCTTACCAGCCTCATCGCCCTGGCCGCCAGCACCAGCGCTATCGCTCAACAGCCCGCAGCACCAGCTGCCAATGGTTCCTTCGTGGCCGGCGGCCCGCTGGGCACTGTCAATGAAGCTGGCGTGGCCACGCCCATGTCCAGCAACGTGAAGGTGTTCGGTAGTTTCCGCACAGCAGAGAGCTGCACATTCGACCCGACCCGCAATCTGATTCTGGCCATGAACAACGGCATTGCGCAGAACCTGCAGGAAAACGACGGCTTTGTATCTCTGATCAATCCGGACGGCAGCGTGCACACCTCCAAGTGGATCGGCGCCACCCGTGACGGCCTGACTCTGAACCAGCCGCTGGGCAGCGCGATTCAGAACGGCACGCTGTACGCGGTAGACATCAACACTGTGCGCATGTTTGATCTGGCGACCGGCGCACCCAAGGGCTTTGTAGAAGTCCCCGAGGCCACTGGCCTGAATGGCGTGGGCGTTGCACCCGACGGCACCGTGTACGCTTCCAACACCGGTGGCACGCAGCGCATTTACAAGGTGACTGCGAGTGGCGAGACCTCTGTGTTTGCAGAGGGCGCACCGCTTAATGCTCCGAACGGTGTTGCCATCGATAACGACGGCAACATTGTAGTGGTGAACGTGGGGGACAACGCGGTGATCACCTTCAGCCCGGCTGGCGAAGTCGTGAAGACTGAGCATGCGTTTGAGGGTGGCAACGATGGCGTGGTGATCATGGCCGATGGCACCAAGTACACGAGTAGTGTGCGCTACGGCAGCGTGTCACGAATTCGCCCGGGGCAGGAAGCGGAAGTGATCGCGTCTGGCATACCTTCTGCGGCGTCCATGTGTTATGACTCGGTGCAGAATCAGCTGGTGATTCCGATGAATCAGAATAATGCACTGGCGTTTATTCCTTTGAACTGATCTTAGTTGAAATTTGGGGTCAGAGTAAAAATACAGCCTGTATTTTTACTCTGACCCCAAATTTCCGTGACGCGGCAGTTGGTGAGGGAGCAGTCGATGTCTTCGGAGGTGATGCCGGCAGGGTCGAGGCCGGGGACGTAGGCGGGGTAGTTGTAGACGATCTCTGCTTGAGCGGGTATTGCTCAGAGCTTTTTTTCCAGCACGATAAAGCTGTAAGCGTAGGGATTAGGTCCGGCGGCGGCGAAATCCTCGCGCGCAAGTTCCTGCCATGACGACTGCTCAAACTCGGGAAACCAGGCGTCGCCTTCGATCTCCGCATGCACCTGCGTCAGATAGAGACGTTCGGCCTTCGGAAGCGCCAGCGCATAAATCTCTGCACCGCCGATCACGACAGTTTCGTCGGCGCCTTCGATGACACCGATGTGGTTGGCAAGGCGCAAGGCTTCGTCCAGCGAATGAACCACTCGCACGCCTGCCGCCTCAAAACTCTGATCCCGGGTAATCACAATATTGGAACGGCCCGGCAGGGGACGCCCGATGGACTCCCAGGTCTTGCGGCCCATGATGATGGGCTTGCCCATGGTGACGCGCTTGAAATAACGCAGGTCCTCCGACAGGTGCCAAGGCAGTGCGTTGTTGCGTCCGATGACGCGGTTGCGCGACATCGCCCAGATCAGTGCAAGCTTCATAGACAACCCCCCCTCAACGGCAAGTCAGATGGCAACTGGCGCCTTGATATGAGGATGGGATTCGTAGCCGACAATCTCGAAGTCATCGTACACGTAACTAAAGATGTCAGCGGGGCGGCGTTTGATCTGCAGGCGCGGCAACGGCAGCGGCTGGCGACTCAGCTGCAGGCGCGTCTGCTCCAAATGATTACTGTAAAGATGCGTGTCGCCTCCGGTCCAGATGAAATCACCGACATCGAGGTCACACTGCTGCGCCACCATGTGCGTCAGCAAGGCATAAGACGCAATATTGAATGGCACGCCGAGGAAGGTATCGGCAGAGCGCTGATACAACTGACAGGACAGCTTGCCGTTGGCGACATAGAACTGAAACAGCGAATGGCAGGGTGGCAATGCCATCTGATCGACATAAGCCGGGTTATAGGCGACCACCATCAGGCGCCTGGAATCAGGATTGCGACGAATCTGCTCAATCAGCTTGCTGATTTGATCGACGGACTGGCCATCGGGACCGGGCCAGGAGCGCCACTGAAAACCGTAGACCGGACCAAGATCACCGTTTTCATCCGCCCAGTCGTCCCAGATGGAGACGCCATTTTCCTTCAGGTAACGGATGTTGGTGTCGCCACTGAGGAACCACAGCAGTTCATGGATGATGGAACGCAGATGCAGTTTCTTGGTGGTCAGTAAGGGGAAACCCTGCGCCAGATCGAAGCGCATCTGATGACCAAACACCGACAGCGTGCCGGTGCCGGTGCGATCCGTCTTGGTCGCCCCTTCATCGAGAATGCGCTGCATCAACTCGAGGTATTGCTTCATGTCACTTTCATCTCTGTGAACTGTATTAGGATTTCTTGCCGCCGGTGGGGCGATAGGCCATGACCAGCAACACGATGCCGGCCAGTATCAGCGGCAGCGACAGGAACTGACCTCTGGTCATCCAGTCAACGCCGACATAGCCAAGCCTCTCATCTGGCTCGCGGAAAAACTCCACGAAAAAGCGCTGAGTACCATAGCCGACACCGAACAGCCCGGAGACAGCGTACAGCGGACGCGGACGCGAAGAGAACCACCACAGGAAACCGAACAGCACGATGCCCTCAAGGGCGAACTGGTAAAGCTGCGAGGCATGGCGGGGCAGATTGTCGACATGCGGAAACACCATTCCCCATGACACGTCGGTGGGACGGCCCCAGAGCTCGCCGCCGATGAAGTTGCCAATACGGCCGCAGCCGAGCCCGAATGGCGCCAGCGGCGCGATGAAATCCAGTACCACGAAATAGCGTTTGTTGAGTTTTCCCGAATACCAGTACAGGGCCGCCATCACCCCGAGGAAGCCACCGTGAAAGGACATGCCGCCCTCCCAGACCCGCAGTACCCACAATGGATCAACCAGCACTCTGTCCATATTGTAGAACAGCGCCGAACCAAGGCGTCCCCCCACCACCGCACCGAGTGCGCCGTAGAAAATCAGATCCGCGATCTGCTCATCGGTCCACAAGCCTGGATTGCGACGGGCACGACTCTTGGCAAGCAACCACGCACCCCCGAAAGCAACGATGTACATGATTCCGTACCAATGCACAGACAAGGGGCCAAGTGAGAAGGCAACGGGATCGAACTGGGGATAGGTCAGCATGGACGGAAGTTCCGGAATATCATTCGAGCAGGTCGAGATGGGCATTGTTCTTTTCGGTGGACAGTTGCTGAAATTTTTCAATCAAGCGCAGCATATTGGCTTGCTTCGATGCTTGTCTCCAGGGTTTTTCGAATTCAGGAAACGTAACCGGATTCCAATCCCGGCCAGTCTATTAGATTGATGCTGACGATTCCATCCGTAGATTCGTCAGTTCTCGTTATATCCCTATGCCGCTCTTATCCACGAGCTGTCCTGAGCCGGTACTACCCGTATACACATGGGAAATTCTGTAGGACTTTTGCCATGGCTTTAAAATAAATCGGGCAACCATCCCGCAAAATTGTCTCTTGGCCACAGGACTGGATTTCTCGCTCAATTGTTTCGCGATGATCGCAGCAATCTGTCGATGCCCGCGTTGTACAGGGCCATATCGACAGCACTGCGCACCATCTGTGCCTCATCCAGCAACATGACCTCTGCCAGCAACTGCTTTGCCGTCGTCAACGGAATGCTGCGGATCACCGCCTTGACCTTTAACAGGGTCGTCGCATTCATGGACAGAATGTCGAATCCCATGGCTATCAGCAACAAAGCTGCACCTGGATCTCCAGCCATCTCGCCGCAGATGCTGACGGTTCTGTTCTCGGCATGCGCCTCGGTGACGACGAACTGGAGCGCCTGCAGAACCGCCGGGTGAAATGAGGAATACAGACTCGCAACACGCGGGTTATTGCGGTCTACCGCCAGCAGGTACTGGGTCAGGTCGTTGCTGCCTACAGAAATGAAATCCACGAGGCGGCACAGCGCGCGGGTTTGATAGACAGCAGCCGGCAATTCAATCATGACGCCGATTGGTGGCATACGCACTCCCAGGCCCTCTTCACGCAGCTCCCGGAACGCACGCTTGATAATCTGGATAGAGCCGGTGACCTCCTGCACATTGGAAATCATGGGCAGCATGATCTGCAGGTTGTTCAACCCTTCGCTCGCGCGAATCATGGCACGTACCTGAGCGATGAATATCTCAGGGTGATCGAGGGTGACACGAATACCGCGCCAGCCCAGAAAAGGGTTCTCTTCTTCAATGGGAAAATAAGGCAAAGCTTTGTCGCCACCGATATCCAGTGTCCGCATGGTCACCAGCTTGGGGGCAAAAGCCTGCAGCTGCTCACGGTAAATCGCGGTTTGTTCGTGCTCGCTGGGGAAGCGTTCTGCCAGCAGGAATGGCACTTCGGTCCGGAACAGCCCGATTCCTTCGGCGCCATGATCGAGCGAACGAATGACGTCCGACATCAAACCGGTGTTCACCCACAGATTTACCCGGTGCTTGTCGGGGGTCTCACAGGGCAGATGAATCAGCCCCTCCAAACCCTTGACCAGCTGCTCCTCCTCTTTGATCACTTCCCGGTAGCGATTGCGCAGCTGATCGGAGGGGCTGCTGTAGACCTGACCGTTGTAGCCGTCAATGATCAATTCGCGCCCATCCAGTTGGCGGTAGGGCAAGTCCACGACGCCCATGGCAGTCGGTATACCCATGGTGCGGGCGAGAATTGCCACGTGCGAGTTGCCCGAGCCCCTCACGGACACCAGCCCCCGCAACTTCTCTTTAGGCACATCGGCCAGCATGGCGGCAGTCAATTCTTCACTAACGAGAATCGTGTCGTACGGATAGTCTGTCTTTACTACGTCCTTGTCCTGCAGATAAAACAGCACGCGGCTGCACAGATCCTTGATATCTGCAGCGCGCTCGCGCAGGTAGGGATCCTTCATCATCTCAAAGGCCCGCACATGGTCCTTGGTGACATCAGCCAAAGCGCCCTGTGCCCATTGCCCTTCGCGGATTCTGTCGATCACATCCTTGCCCAACGCATCATCGTCGAGCATGCGCAGGTAGACACCGAATATCTCCCCTTCCTCCGGACGCAGGCGCGACTCGAGAGTGCTGATCACTGCCGTCATGTCCTGGCGCACAGAGTTCAGAGCAGCATTGAAATAATCAATCTCCTTGTCGATGTCGGCGCAGGCGCGGTTGGGGATCAGATCAATATCAGCAGGGGGAAACACCACCACAGCGTGACCGATGGCTACACCCGTGGCTCCGGGGACACCGGCGAAACTGGTGTCAGACTTGCGTTGCCCCGAGGGGCTGACCCCCTGTATGGCGCCGGTCGCCTCGGCGGCGGCAATCACGCCGGCCAGTTGTGCCGACAGGGTGACCAGAAAGGCCTCCTCTCCTTCGTCGAAGCAGCGCATCTCCCGATGCTGGACAACCAGCACACCGAGGACCTTGCGGTGGTGGATAATCGGCACGCCAAGGAAGGAGCTGAACTGCTCCTCGCCCGTCTCGGAGAGGTAGTGGTAATTGGGATGCGACTTCGCGTCTTCGAGGTTGACTGGTTCGGCGTTGCTGGCGACCAGACCTACCAGACCCTCGCCAACCTGCAGGCTGACGTGGCCAACGGCTTCTTTCTTGAGACCCTCCGAGGCCATCAACACATGACTGTTGATCTCAGGGTCCAGCAGATAGACAGAGCAAACCTGCGTGTTGATGGCGGCGCGCACACGAGTCACGATGATATCAAGGGCAGACTGCAGATCCCGCGCAGTATTTACCTCTTGAACTATATGACGCAGTCTTTCCAACATCATCTTTAAATTCCGTTCTAGTATTACGGTGGCTGCACTGCTTTGCGCCGGGGGTTGCTATCGGGGCGTCGTGCGCCCTTCAGGGACGCAGAAATCGATTCAGAGGAGTGACCAGCTCCTTCAAGGCCTGCCGGTACACCTCACGCTTGAAATCGATCACCTGACTGAGCGGATACCAGAAACTGACCCACTGCCAGTCATCGAATTCGGGCATATTGTTAGCCCGAAGATCGATTTTCTGGTCATCACAACGCATTCTCAGCAAATACCACTTCTGTTTCTGGCCAATGCAGACCGGGCTGGAATTCTGTCGGATGAGATTCTTGGGCAGCTCGTAGTAAAGCCAGCCCTTTGTCGAGGAGATAATCTCGACATCTGCCGGTTCCAGCCCGACCTCTTCCTTCAGTTCTCTATAGAGCGCCTGCTGCAGGCGTTCGCCATGACGGATACCCCCTTGCGGGAACTGCCAGGCATCCTGACCAATACGCTTCGCCCATAACAGCTGACCGTGCGGATTGCAGATGATGATGCCTACATTAGGTCTGAAACCTTGAGAATCTATCATCCTGGCACCCGGTCATTTTCGAAACAATCAACCTCGGCATTGTTTCACAACTGCTCACGCTTGTTCAACGACTGGCTAAGAGGCCGTGCGGTGCGGGTATAATGCCCGCCTTCTTCAGCTGCACCCGGACCAGGAATCAATGACTTTAGCTATTTTCGACCTCGACAACACCCTGCTTGGCGGCGACAGTGATCACAGCTGGGGAGACTTTCTAATTGGCAGAGGATTGGTGGATGCGGCCGAGCACAAAGCTCGCAACGACCAGTTCTATTACCAATACCAGCACGGCGGGCTCAACATGGTCGACTATGTTGAGTTTGCCGTCGGCCCGGTGAAAGGGATGCCCCGGGAGCGACGTGACGCTCTGCATCGCGACTTCATGCGGGATTACATCGAACCGATGATTCTGCCGGAAGCCATGCAGTTATTGAAATCACACCGCGACCGCGGTGATTTTTGTCTGATTATTACGGCCACCAATCGCTTCATCACTGAACCGATCGCCCTGCGCCTTGGGGTCGATGCACTGATCGCCACTGATCTGGAAATGCAAGACGATTGCTATACAGGGCGCGTGCAGGGAATTGCCAATTTTCAGGCGGGGAAGGTACGCAATCTGGAGCAGTGGCTGTCTGACAGAGCGAACTCCGGTGCAAACGCTCTGACTATCGCTGACAGCGTCTTCTACAGCGATTCATTCAATGACCTGCCTTTGCTGGAAAGGTCGTCGAAGGCGGTAGCTGTCGACCCCGATCAGACTTTGCTGAGTATCGCCCGCGAACGCGGCTGGGACGTCATCAGCCTGCGTGGCCAAAAATTCTGACCACGGACAGATCTGCGAGACTCATCACCGACATCTGAGCGGATCAGAGCGTGGCCAGGTTGATCTCGACGATCAGATCATCCGCCAGCCGCTCCAGTTGACGCTGCAAAAGAAGCAGATCCAAGTCGGCCGGGGCATTGAGTAGCGCCTGAGCATTGAACAGCGGCTCACCCGACATGGGGGCACTACTGCACTGCGTGGACAATTCCTCGACGTTCACTTGTTGCGAGGCCAGCGCTCTGGATATCTCCTTGATGATGCCGGGCCGGTCATTACCCACCAGTGTCAGACGCAAGGCGCGCTGCCGGGCCACAGGCTCCGTCATGCGCACTTTTTCCACCACCAGCCGCAGCACCGACGAGAGCTTCTGCAGATCCTGCACCAGTGCATCGGCGTGCTGATCGTCGACACTGACCCGCAAGATTCCGGCGAACTTGCCTGCCAGATGCGCCATGTTGCTTTCCAGCCAGTTGCCGGAATGGCGCGCGATGGTCTCGGACAACAACTCCACCAGGCCGGGCTTGTCATCGCCAATAATTGTCAATACCAGATAAGTGGACACGTCAGTTGCTCTCCTCTCGCTCTGCTGTCGATTTCATAGGTCCGGGGTACTCCTCCAACAGTCGTGTCAGGCACCGATCATGACCTTTCGTGGGAACTGACCGAACTCCTCCCAAAAGCTGACGCGCTCCGGCAGATCTTCCTGTCGGGCCTGAGTCTTGCCATTGGCATCCATGACACGCGAGACCAGCGTGTGCTCGCCAGCCTGCGCACCTTGCCAGTTGAAGGTGAAAAGCTTCCACGTAAACTGAGAGGACTGTGGGTCAATGGTGGCAGCCTGCCAGGGCCCGTTGTCAATGCTGACCTCGACACTGCGTATCGGCGTGCCGTCATTGAGAATAAAACCCATCACGGTGTGATCTGCACCGCTGCGCGTCACGCGCACAATGGTGGATTTGAGGTTCATCTTTGCAACTGAGTTTTCGACCCAGCGCTCCTGATCGCCCACCATCTCGCGCTTCAGCGTCACGTAATCGCGGCCCATGAAGCGGCCCATATAACGAGTATCCTGAATGTGAATCTGCGTCAGCCACTTCACATTGGCAACGCCGTACCAGCCAGGTACCAGCAGGCGAACCGGTTTGCCATGAAAATGCGGCAGTGGCTCACCATTCATTTCGAAGGCCAGCATGTTGTTCTCGTTCATGGCGTCTTCGATGGAAAGGGCGCGGGCAAAAGCCTTGGGCACCTTGCGGCCACGAATCTCTTCCTCGCCCATATCAGTGCCGAAGAACACCACTTCTTTACCCTCTGGCTGGACGCCGGCCTCCAGCAGAATGTCGCGCAGGCTCACACCGCGCCAAGTGGCATTTCCGATCAGCCCATGAAACAGACGTCCGCCGTTACCACCACACTCAAACCCCACATCCTTCTCGATGACAGGCCGATCGCGCAATTGATCAAGTGAAAAATTCAATGTCCGCTCCACCAGACCTGTCACACGCAACTGGTAAGTGGCATTGTCCACTTCTGGTTGCCCGTAGTGTTGCACCAGATAGAAGTCGTCATTGTTCGTGAAAAAGGTGGAAATCTTCCGCGTGTCCTGAAAATGAGTTGCACCGGGGCGCACAGGTTGCGGATTGAAGGTGTCAGGAACATCTGTAAAGGGCACCTCAATTTCACCCTGCGCCAAAGCGGGCAGCATCCATGAGGGAAAAGTGCTCGCGCCGACGGCGACGAGGCCCGTGTTGATCGCGCCCTTGAGCAGTTTTCTTCTGGCTGGGTCTTTGACCGTCGCAAATTGGGTTTCGGAATTCGACTGGGCTGGGTTTTGGGGATCTTGCGGATTCATTGCACACCTCTGATGACGCGCTGTATTTCTTATGGAGTTTTTCTTGTGTGGCACTTCTTGGAAGTGCTCTTGGCGGGAGACGATAGCACAGGGCAGAAGTGTTGCCTACACGCCAACGCCAGCGCGGGTTTCTCTCACTCCACCCGTTGTCAGTTGCCTGCAGACAGTCCCGTCACGGCTGGACACGGCCGGTTAAATTTGGAAAGATCGGTCTCAGCTGCCCGAGCAGCGCGTCTTCTGGGACGGGCCACAACGGGATTCCGCCGCATGCGTCGCCCCTGCAAGTTGACCACATTGTCGGCAACACAGCTCTGGATAATGCCAACGTCAAATGAGTGAAAATACCAAGTCTATGAAAAGCTCGGTCGAGTCTACAGTTTTAGCACCTGCCCCTGCATTGCGACTCGATCTTTCCGGTCTGCGCAAGGGCGTCAACAATTACCATATTGATGTTCGGGTCAGCCCGAAGTTTTCGGCAGATGTGCGCCGTCTGGCGACGACCCTGCTGACTCAGGCAATCTCAAGCAGCCCCCACTCGGGGGACAACAGCGCCCCGTTCAATGCCCTGCGTACCAGCTACCTCGACATGATGACGGCGCTACTGCATCGCGTGAAAACCGATCTGAACGCGGACAGCGTGGGGCTTTTGGAGTTTGCGACGCTCAAACATATTCTTGAGACCTCCCGCGGATTGCTCGACGAAAACATCGGCAGGCTCAAGGCACAGGGCCCTGACGGGCAGTCGAGCGGCTCGGGAAACGCCCTGACGACCAACCAGCGCCTGTTCTGGCTACAGAAAAACTATGACGCCATTCTGCTGGCGGTCAACAGTCAGATTTTCGCGCAGCTGGAACGTGTCGAAACTCGGCAGCTGAATGATGTCCGCACCCAGTACGTGCCGCTGCAAGGGCACAATGTCCTCGACGTGCGCCTCAATCCGATGCTGTTTACCAGCGAGCCAGGCGCCAGCTCCTTCCTGATCGACCAATATCGCCTCTGGGGTGGCGACAGCGAAGATGCCGGCTTCAATGCACTGAATGCGGACGTGGAGAAACTGCTGCGCGAAGAGCTGCCGCACCTGCCCCTCTCGACTCTACTGGAGACTCCCAGTAACGGCACACCAGAACTTTACGATGAGTTGGGGGGGGGCTGTTTCAAACCCAGAAATTCATGGGCATGGCCACCGACCTTAAATCGACACTGACGGAGGAGTTTTCCTGGCTGGACAATCCTGCCAACCTGGACCAGCTCTTCAACATTGGGCGCCACACACTGGCTCTGCAGGAGCTGCGCCGACAATCCGGTTGGGGAGCCTGGTGGGAAAGCAGGAAAGACCTGCAAAGGCGCCGCGGTATCCTGCAGAATATCGTCCGGCAGCTGAAGAAGCGCCGTGTCTTTACGCTGCTCGTCGCCTCTCCTCACGTCAAACGAATCTGGACCTCAACGCTCGCCGAGCAGGTCGAGGGCAAAATCCTCTGTCAATACCTGGGCGGACTGATCAATGCACAGAAGCTGCAGAGCCGCACACTCAACGGCAAGACTTTCACGCCGGCGCAACTCAAACAGTTGGAGAGTATGCGGGGAGAGGTCAAACACGAGGCCGGCGCAGGACGGATGGAAAGCATGCTGGGCATCCTCCAGGACATCAGTCGCTTTCGTCTGCATCTGAAGTATTACCGCCTGGCACACAGAGCATTCAACAGAATCAGAATTTTGAAGCTGGAAAGCGAGCTGACGCTGTCCAAAGAGGCCGGCACACTCTATTCGCTATTGACGCCTCACGAGCAGGTGGACGAAGAAGAGCGTATCGTGCATCACGCCATCATCAAGGCAGATGTGCGCGGCTCCACCACCGTCACCGAGGAATTGCAGAACAAGGCGCTGAACCCAGCATCGTACTTCAGCCTGCGTTTCTTCAGTCCGATCAACAAACTGTTACCCATCTATGGCGCCAACAAAGTCTTCATCGAGGGCGACGCCGTGATTTTAAGTTTCCTGGAGTATGAAAAAAACCCCCAGCAATGGTTCTCCGTCGCGCGCGCCTGTGGCATGGCCAAGGACATGCTCAACATCATTCATGCCAACAACCGCCACTCAGAGCAAATGGGGCTACCCAAACTGGAGCTGGGCATCGGGCTTTGCTACGCGGACACGGCCCCTCTGTACTTGTATGACGAGGACAAACCCATCATGATTTCTTCTGCCATTGGCAAGGCCGACCGCCTGTCCTCCTGCACCTGGAATCTGCGCAAGACCGTGCGGCCGGACTTGTTCAATATCGAGGTCTTTGCGCTGGCTGATGGCGAGCATGGCCGCGGCGAGAAGGGTCAAAATTGGATTCGTTACAACGTCAACGGGATCCTGTTGGACCCGGAGGGATTTGCCAAGCTGCAGCAGGAAATCATCCTGAAACGCACGCCGGTGAAGATCAACGGCGCCACCATTGTGCTGCATGTCGGCAAATTTCCCGATGCCGGCGGCAAAATGCACGATCTGGTAATACGCGAGGGCCAGGTAGGGTTGTGGCAGAACGACGCCCCGGTGCCTGATCACAGCTCGGATGAACGCTTCTACGAGGTGGTGACGAATCGCAAGCTGATCTCTCAGGTTTGCACGCCGCAGCCATAGGGACTCTGCCCCCACGGGCGCGCCGAAGCGGGAAAACGACACACCAGTGCCGCCAGCTCATCAATGATGGTGGCCACCTTGACCGTGGGCGTGCCGGTGGGCAACTTCATCAGCAGTAGCCGGGCGCACGCCGACTATTTCAATTTCGTAGTACAGGGTTCTGCCCGCATAAGGGTGGTTGGTGTCAACGTCGACATTGAAGCGTCCGGCCTTGACGACCAGTGCGTTACGAACGCCCTGAGGGGTTTGGATTGCAACAATCTCACCGGGCCTGAGTTTTTTCTGCTCCTGCCGCAAGTGCAGATGTTTGATGGGGATACGCTGTACTGCATTCGGGCGACGCGGGCCATAGGCCTGATGCGGCTCCAGGGTGATAGAAATTTTATCACCAGCAGACTTGCCCACCATTGCCTCCTCCAGCCCGGAAATCACATTGGCATGGCCATGCAGGTACAGTAATGGCTCACGGCTGGCAGACTGCTCAATCCAGCCGGATCTCTCGCCTGCTGCGTCGATTTCACAAAGGCTGTAGTGAAAGGCCACCACACTGTCATTGCCGATGACCGGTTTATCGGGTGCCTGTGCTTTGATCTTCGCTTTCGCTTTCTTTTTGGGGCCTGCTGCTTCGGTCATACGTCACCACTCCAGTCAATTTCATCAATTCTAGCAAACATGAGAAGGCCATTGACAGAGACATACTGAGACGGGCCGCTTGACCGCAAATGATGGCATAATGATATTATGCGAGTCGTTGACGAAATCGCCGGCAAAACCTGAAGATATCTCGAAAGTCTGCATCTCTCCCGTAAATAACCAGTAGTCATTTAAAATATCAGATCAACAACTTAAGTTTTCACCCCTCACGATCCGCATTAAAGGACAGATTCGTCGCTTGCGATTGTTGGCAGGATACTCCATGGCAGAGGGCTCCCTATTGCTTGGAGTTTCTCGCAAGCAGCTGGAAGATATTGAAACCACAAGGGATTACGGTTGCCATCTGGAAATTGAACTGCTGGCTAAAGTAAAAGTGGTCTACAACGTTTCGATTGACTCCTTGGTAGGTGAACTGCCAGCAGATCAGACGGCAGACTTCTTTGCCCGCAAGCGCCGCAGGAATGCAGACTGACCTACATGAACCCTGAGTCCGGGTTTGCAGATCACTGCAGGGTCGGTGATGGCATTCAGATTTTCGATATAGAGCACAGTCGTGTACAATGCCCGACTTTTACATCGATACTGAACAGGCACTGTTATGGCAACCAAACCAAAGAAAGACCCCGCAGTAGACAACCGGATCAATCTCTCTGAGCACATTGATGCGTTTCTGAAGTCTGGCGGCAAGGTCAAGCATATTCCGTCCGGCATCAGTGGGCAGACCACCACCACGGGCCCGCGTCAGATCGTTCTAAGCCACAAAAGCAACGCTTAACTCCCCGCTTTACCAGCATTTTATCCCTGCAGAAACCAGTCCTGAGGCCACTCCCTCGCGGCCGTCATGAGGATTGGTTTTTGTCTGTATAATCCCCAGCCATGGACACTCAAAACCTGAAGGCCTTTGTCGCCGTAGCCGAATGCCGATCGTTTTCGCTGGCGGCAGACAAACTGCACATCACCCAGCCCGCGATCAGCAAACGCATCCAAATGCTCGAACAGCAGGTGCACAGTCAGCTGTTCGACAGGATCGGACGCCAAACCTCACTCACCGAGGCGGGACGCACCCTGCTGCCCCATGCCGAGGCAGTCCTCCGGGAGATGCAGGCCGCGCGGCAGGCAATCAGCGATCTTGCCGGCGAGGTGAAGGGGCAACTCAAACTCATTACCAGCCACCACATCGGGTTACACCGGCTGCCGCGTGTCCTTCGCGAATACACGGAACGCTATCCTCAGGTTGAACTGGACATCCGTTTCATGGACTCCGGCGAGGCATACGCGGCCGTGCTCAAGGGGGATTGCGATCTGGGCATCATTACCGAGGTCGACCAACAGGACGATGCTCTTTGCAGTCACACACTCTGGCATGACACGATGCGGTTTGTGGCGGCCCCTCAGCATCCACTGAGCAGGCTGACGACAGTCACTCTGGAGGATATCAGCCCCTATCAGGCGCTCTTGCCGGAGCGGCGTTTTTATACAACGAAGCTGGTGGAGGAGTTGTTTGACCAGGCGGGGCTGAGCCTGAAGATCAACCTGGCCACCAACTATCTGGAAACCATCAAGGCTCTGATCTCGGCCGGATATGCATGGGGGGTTCTGCCACAGTCAATGCTGCAGGACAATGCACTTAGCGTACTCAACGTGCAATGGCCCGGCTCGGACGAACCTGTCGCGCTGAAGCGCAATCTCGACTGTATCTATCATCGGCAGCGCCTGATGAGCAACGCCGGCAAGGCTTTCTTCGAACTACTGTGTCAGCACGCTGACTGACACAGTAGTTCTGTGGGAGCGGGCCCGCCCGCCACTTAAACTTGCGTGTGCCAGCAAAACCGGGCGTGACGACACCCGTGGTCACTGCACCCGACTGACCTGATACCCCTTCTTCTCCAGCAGACTCAACAACCCATCCTCGCCAACCAAGTGAGCGGCACCGACCAGCACAAACTCATTGCCGTCCTCCTTGAACATGCCTTCGATAATCGGCATCCAGTTGTTGTTGCGATCCAGCAGCAGAGACTTGTAGAGCGAGGGATGCTGTTCCTTCATATCATCGACAAACAGGTCGGCCATTTGCGCGTTGTCACCGTTTCGCCAGGCGCTCACCATCTGCTCCGTGGACGTGGAAATCTCCTTCATGTCTTCCAGTGAGAGCAGGATGAATTCACTTTCATTCCCCTCACCCATGTTGGCGATGAAACCGATCTGGGCATCGATGGGTTCGAGCTCTCCGACTGGCTTGCCGTCTCCGGTCGCCCTGCCATTGAAATGCGCGTCTACCCCCTGCGGCGTGAAACCCAGCTTCTGGAATTCGATGACCTGCAACGTACTCACCAGCAACCCAGGCTTGAACTTCTCCATCATCTGCAGAGGCAACCCAACCTGCTGTGCGTAGGCAGAAAGCGAGCTGTAGGCCTCCGGACTGAGCACCGTCTGCAGCGTACGCTGATCGTTATAAGTCAGTTCCTGCATCATCCTCGCCTGCACGGCGAAGTCATTGAGTCCGGCAATGTCGGTCTCGAAATAGAGCTTGTCGGAGTCGGCGTAGGCTGTTTCATAGGGGGCCGGCAAGGGGAAGTCGGTGGGGCGCAGCAGGTGGACCGTCCCGCCGAGATAGACCTTTTCCTCACCGGAGGTGGCGACCCAGACCGAGCTTTGCGCGCTGACCTGCGTCCATGGCAGCAGCGTCGCCAGCAGAAACAGCGAGGCCAGCGTTGAAGCGGCACCGAGCGTAGGCGGGCGGGCAGGGTATCGTAGATGCATGTCGAGGTCCTGGCTGGCAGATTTACAGGGTTGTCGGGATAAAGGTAGCATGCTATCCGAGACAGGGGAACGGCAGTGCAAGAGGTGAACTGTCGCTTGCAAACAAGCTCCCACAACGGAATTCACACCCAGGCAGACCAGAGACCCTCTGCATGTCAAAACTGCTATTCAGACTGCGCCACGTGCCGGAAGATGAAGCCGACGAGGTGCGTGAACTGCTCAACGAGCACCACATTGAATTCTATGAGACCGGTGCAGGCAACTGGGGCATCTCCATGCCCGCGCTGTGGATTCACGATGAGAGTCGTTTCGATGAGGCTCGTGCACTGCTCGAGGTCTATCAGCAGGAGCGGGCACAGCGCATGCGCGAGGAATATGAAGAACTGGTGCGCTTCGGACAGCCGGATTCGATGCTGACCTCGTTCCGCCAGCACCCGGTGCGCTTCATAGCCTTCAGCCTGTTGATTGCGGCGGTGCTGTATCTCTCGGTCAGCAGCTTCTTCAGTTTCTGATTCAGCTAATGCTTTTCCGACGCGCGGCTAGCCTGCGCCGATGTTGATCCGCAGCGGCTGCAGATTGTCGATCTCACCCTCCAGCACATCGCCCGCTACGACCGCCGCGACTCCCGCCGGCGTACCCGTGAAGATCAAGTCACCAGGCTGCAACCGGTAGAAAGTGGACAGCTCGGCGATGAGTTCCGGAATGTTCCAGATCAGGTCGCTGATAGCGCCGTGCTGACGCTCGTTGCCGTTCACCTTCAGCGAAATCTGCGCCTGCGCAATGTCACCTGCCTGTGCTGCAGGAGTGAGTGCTGACAGCGGCGCGGAGTTATCGAAACCCTTGGCGACATCCCACGGGCGGCCTTTGTCTTTGGCTTCAGCCTGCAGATCCCGCCGCGTGAAGTCCAGACCAACGGCATACCCGTAGACCGCTGCGGCGGCTTCGCCCAACGTCAGATTCTCCCCCTTGACTGCCAGCGCCGGACCATTCAGGGCGACGACCAACTCGACTTCGTGATGCAGGTCGGCGGTACGTGATGGGTAGGGAATCTGCGCGCCATTCTCCACCACTGCATTCGCAGGCTTGCTGAAGAAAAACGGCGACTCCCGCTCCGTACCTCCCATCTCCTTGGCGTGCGCCGCGTAGTTGCGGCCCACACAATAGATGCGATTGACCGGAAAGCGTTCGGCGCGACCTACGATGGCCACGCTGGGATTCTGTATCGCGAAGAGTAATGTCATGTCTGTTCTGACCCCTGTTCAGTTATCTGTTCATTTACCAACGTAAGCGCGCAGTCGCGCCGGAAAATCGCGGCGCAGCAACACTTGCTGCAACTGCCACTGCTCCTGCGGGTCTACTTGTCGCAGAAACCTCACCTTGCTGTTCTCCAGAACCGCCAGTGGCAGGCCGTCCCGGTACAACACCCGGTTCCGGCTCAGCTTGGGCAGGCGCGTCTCAGGCAGGACGATGCCGAGCAGATTCAGCGGGTCGGCGGCGGCAAGGCTCACATACTCGGTGCTGCGCTCACTCATCTCTTGACTGCGGCCAAACTGCCGCAGAGTGGTCACCGTCTCGGGCAAAGCGAACTGCTCGCCACTGACACCGGCGATGAAGCGGCCGCCACGCAGAATGCCCTGCAGCTCCATCCGGCGCAAGGCGTACAACAGCACGCGCCAAGGCGGCGCGAAAGTCTCCCGCTCCAGCACGCGCTTGAACAGCACGCCCCAGCGCTCGAGGTAGATCATGATAAGGCGCGCCAGCTGCTCGCTGTCCAGCTCTGTCACCACAGAAGCGGGTAACTCCTTGCTGGTGGCCGGGACGACCTCCAGCAGCGACCAGCGACCCGCATCCTCCACGCCGAAGATCGCGCGGCGACGACCGGCGCCATGCCCGCCCGGTTTGCGGGCATCCGGAGTCAGCAGCGCACGCAGGCCGGTGAAGCTGTCGCTGGTCAGACTGCCGACGCTGACCAGCTCCCCCAGCCCCTGTTCGAGCTGACTACGCAACAAACCGCTGCGTCGGGCGATCTGATCGAAGAAGCTGGCGCCATGCTGACGCAGGTCCTCGGCGACACGCGCAGCAATTGGGCTCAATGAGGGCTGCTCGCGCTCCTCGGCCTGACGCCCGCCAGCAGCAAGCGTCTCCCAAAGATCGAGATTGCCGCGCAGCAACATAGTGATTGGCGTGCCCTTCACTGGCCCGGCCTTGCGTACTTTGCTGTCGCCATCAACAGCGCTGCCCGTTTGCGGACCTTTCAGCGCTGGCAGTGCGTAACGCCCCCAGACCAGACGCCCGCTGATGCACATGACGTCCAGCCAGGACGGATCATAGGCACTGATACGAGTCGGGTAGATGTCCGACTCCCACAGTGTGGCTGGCGCGCTGAGGCCGTCGAGGCGGGTCAGGGTTCTTTGCAGCAGCCCCTGGCCGTCGCTGTTGGTCGGCACCAGTATAGGCCGTGCGGGCAAATACTGCGGTTTGATCTCGTGCAAATCGAAGAGGAAGCGCATGTAGCCCTGCAGCGACACGGGCTTGATGCTCTGGCGATGGGATTCGATGGTGTAGCGATGGATGCGCTGCAGCAGGCGGCGTTCGCACCATTGCTCGGGAGCTTTGTCAGCAGCAGGCAAGTCGGCTACGGGAAGCCCACCGGCGTCATCCGTCAGTGCAGAGAACTGCCCCCGGAACACGAAACCCTCTGTCTCCAGCCCAATCAGGCCGACCTCGACCACCTTCACGCGCAGCCCCATGTCAACCGCAAGACGCGCGGCCGTCACCGGCCCAAGCCCTTCGAGGCGGCGCCGCAGAATCTCACGCAGCGCCATGCCTTCTTCCCAATGCTCCGCCAGCAGCGTGGCTGGTAGCAGCAGTTCGGGCAGGGATTGAGCAGCGGGGAAGAGCGTCTTCATACAGGGCAGGCGTTCGGCTGCCGCCCACCAAGCATGCTTGCCTGCCGACAGCGAGAGCAGACACGCGCGACCCTGCTGCGCCAGCGCCTGCAGATAATGCTGATAGCCGTGCCGGGCAACCTCCACCTCGGTCACGAAACCCAGCGAATACAATGCGTCGTGCATCTCGTCTGAAGACCGCACCAGTGGCCAGGCCTCGTCTCGCACCTGGGCGATTGCCGCTTCATCCAGCGCACTGTAGGACTGAGTCTCGGCCGGGTCGAGCCAACTGCGATTACGAATGGCATTGGTGCGACGCTCCTCGAACGGGGCATCGTCGAGGAAGGCATAGGGGCGGGCGTTGATGATCTCCTGCGCGAACGGGGAGGGCTCGCGCAGATCCTTTGCGATCAGCGTCACCGTCCCGGCCTCGATCGCTGCCACCAGCCGTTTCAGTCCCTCAATGTCCATCGCTTCGGTCAGGCAGTCGTGGATGGTCTGCTGCACCAGCGGATGTTCGGGCACCTCGCGCTTGCCCTGGATGTTCTCGAAGCAGGCAATCTGGTCCGGGAAGACGTGAGCGACGAGATCCTCGGCGTCCATGCGCTGGAACTGGGGCGGCACGCGCTTGCCATTGCGGTTGCGGGCGATGGCGAGGGCACGGGTGGCATTCCAGCGCCAGCGCACCTCGAACATCGGCGCATCGAGCAGCGCCTGCACCAGCACATCCTCGACGCTCGCGCTCTGCAGATAAGAGAACACCTCCTCCAGCGGGAAACTGTGGACCGAGCCCAGCGAAATAACGATGCTGTCCTCGTTGGCGGCGGCCTGCAGCTCGAAGTTGAAGGTGCGACAGAAACGCTTGCGCAGGGCCAGCCCCCAGGCCCGGTTCAGACGACTGCCGAAGGGCGAGTGGATGACCACGTGCATGTCACCCACCTCATCGAAGAAGCGCTCCATCACCAGCGTAGTCTGGGTCGGCATCACCTCCAGCGCGTTGCGTCCGGCCTGCAGATAATCCACCAGTTGCTGCGCGGCGGACTGTGGCAGGCGCAGCGTCTCGGTCAGCCAGAGTACGGCGGCTATGGCGCCTTCGCCCAACAGATATTGATCGATAGTCTCGCGCAGCGTACACACCGAGGTCGATAGCTCTTCGGTGCGCCCCGGTCCCTCGCCGAACCAGAACGGAATCGTGGGGCGCGCGCCTTGAGCATCGCGCACCCGCACCTTCAAACCATCAACGCGCAGCAGCTGCCAACTGTGGCTGCCGAGCGCGAAGATGTCGCCGGGCAATGTCTCCAGCGCAAAGTCCTCGTTGAGGGTACCAACCACGAGGTCATCCGGGTCCAGCACCACCTGATAATCGAACATGTCGGGGATGGCGCCGCCGTTGGTCAGCGCCGTCAGGCGCGCGTTGCGCCGAGCGGTGACGCGATTGTTGATGACATCCAGATGCAGATAGGCGCCCTTGCGCCCAAGACGTGTGCTGTAGCCATCGGCCAGCATCTTCACAATCTCGTTGAACTCGGGTCGCCCTAGATCGCGATATGGCCAGGCGTTGACGAACAGCTCATAGAGAGCATCGAGGTTCCAGCCTCCCTCGCCATTACTGCCCGGCTCATTCTGGCTGGCGGCGACCTCGGCCACGATCTGCTGGGCGAGGATGTCGACCGGCTTCTCCGGCATGAGAATGCGGTCCAGCTCGCCCTCGTGAATGCTGTTGAGCAGCGCAGTACACTCGGCCAGATCGTCGCGGGTCAGCGGAAACAGGATGCCTTTCGGGGTACCGCGCACCGAGTGGCCGCTGCGGCCAACGCGCTGCAGGAATTTGGCGATGCTCTTGGGGGAGGAAAACTGCACCACCAGATCCACCGAGCCCACATCGATGCCCAGCTCCATCGACGCTGTGGCCACCAGCACCTTGAGCTGACCAGCCTTGAGTCGCTGCTCCGCCGTGTGGCGATGCTCTTTGCTCATGCTGCCGTGGTGGGAGCTGACCAGCCCCTCGCCGAGGCGTTCCGTCAGGGCCAGCGCCAGCCGCTCGGACAGGCGGCGCGTGTTCACGAAGACCAGCGTGGTCTGGTGGGTCTCGATAAGTTGCACGAGGCGTTTGTAGAGTTCCTCCCAGACCTCGTTACTCATCAGTGCCGATAGGGGAGATGACGGAACTTCCAGCGTCACGTCCAGCTTGCGGCGGTGTCCCGAGTCGACGATGACACAGTCGCAGGAATCTTCATCCGTCGATGCAACCGCCAATCCGCAGGTCCGACCCGCCGAAAGCCGCGCCACGCCTGTGAGATAGTGGGCGACCAACGCCAGCGGCCGCTGTGTCGCCGACAGCCCGATACGCTGCAACGGGCCACGCACCAGCGCCTGCAGACGCTCTACTGAGAGCGCCAGATGCGAGCCGCGTTTGTCGCCCAGCATGGCATGAATCTCGTCGATGATCAGCGTCCCGACGCCGCGCAGCATCTCCCGGCCACCCTCACTGGTCAGCAACAGGTAGAGCGATTCGGGGGTCGTCACCAGGATGTGCGGCGGATTCTTGAGCATGCGTTGCCGTTCGGCGGCGGGGGTATCTCCCGTGCGCACGGCGACGCGGATATCCACCGGTGCATAGCCTTCCAGCCGCAGTTGCTCGGCCAGGCCCTGCAGCGGCACTTCCAGATTGCGGTGGATGTCATTGCTCAGGGCCTTGAGCGGCGAGATATAAAGAATCTTCGTCGCGGCTGGCAATGCCTCACCCTGGCCTTCCCACAACAAATTATCGATGACGGCATAAAAAGCGGCGAGAGTCTTGCCGCTGCCCGTCGGGGCCGAGATTAATGTGTGCCGTCCGGCTTTGATCGCTGGCCATGCTTGTTCCTGCGCGGGCGTCGGCGCGCCGAGGTGACGACTGAACCAGTCACGGGCAACAGGATGGAAGTGGCTCAATGGCATGCTGAAATTCGCTCGGCAGAGGCAGGAGTCGCACCCGGCAACGGGCACTCGGATGACGAAGGGGTCTGTGGCAAGCGTATAAGAATTGCCGACAACTCTCCAGCGGCATGGCAAGCCTCAACGGCAGGCTGATCCCTGAAAAAGAGCCTGCATTGACACGCACGAAGACAATCGCCTATTGTTGTGCCCAGTGCCCCCTGCATTAACCAATTATTGGGATAGTGGAAGCCAACCTCATTATGAAGAAGTATCTGGGTGTGTTCTGGCAAGAGAACCGGAAGTTCCTGCTGGTGTTATTGACCATCGTGTTTTTCAAGAGCGCCATCGCCGACCTCAACTCCATTTCCGGTCGCTCGATGCAGCCAACACTGTTGGATGGTGACAAGGTCTGGGTCAACAAGCTGGCCTATGACGTGCGCATTCCCTTCACCGATATCTTCCTGGCCTCTGTCGGCGATCCTGACCGTGGCGACATCGTCATCATCGATTCCAAGGCGGCTGGCAAGCGGCTGGTCAAGCGCATCGTCGGCCTGCCGGGCGACACCATTTACATGCGCAACAACACGCTGGTGATCAACGACCAGCCCGCCGATTATCAGATTGTCGCCAGTGACGACGAGTCCCTGATCATTCGCGAGAGCCTGTTCGACTATTCCCACGAGGCGATGCTCTCGGACGGCCTCACCAATCGCATCTCCCGCAGCTTCGGCCCGGAGACAGTGCCGGACGACCAGTTCTTCGTGCTGGGCGACAACCGTGACAACAGCGCCGACAGCCGCGTCTACAGTTTCATCCCGCGCGACCAGCTCATCGGCCGCTCCAGTTCGGTTATTTTCTCGCTGGACGCCGAGCGCAACTACTTCCCGCGCGCTGACCGCTTCCTCGCCGAACTGCAATAAGCACTACCGTCAGACCTTGGCGCTGCGCTGCCCGAGTCCAGCACTCATGATCAGGCGCAGTGCATCGCCCGGCTCCATGTCGACCCGCTCGATCTGCGCCTCCTTGACGATGATCATGTAACCCCCCGCCTGATAGCTCATCGGTAAATAGACGGCCAGCTCATCATCTCCGATCAGTTGTGCCAGCCGCGAATCCTTGTCGGCCCCGCGCTTGGTAATGATCCCCAGCAGTCGCGCCTGCCCCTGCGGCAGGGTCACCCAGACGACTGACTGTTCGGAGAAATTCTTGCCCCCCATCATGTCCATGAAGTCCTTGATGGTGTTGTAGATGTAGCTGATCAAAGGCACCTTTTCGAGGAGCCGGCCAGGCATTTTCCAGAGCCTCCCCAGCAGCCAGAGCCGTGCGCTCAGACCAATGCCCGTAGCCAGCAGCAAAAAACTGAGCGTACCGAGTCCTGGCAAATACCATTGCTCGGGGAGCGCGAATTCCCAAAGGGATTTCAACCAACTCTCCAGCGTGGTCACCATCCACAGCGCCAGTTGCAGAGACAGCACCAACGGCAGCAGAAGAGACAGCCCAGTGAGCAAGGCACGTGTCAGTCGCTTCATGAAAAACCTCATCAGACAGAAAAGCGGGGGGGGGGGGGGGGGGGGGGGTTGCG
>CAIOZF010000182.1 GCA_903862645.1 uncultured Gammaproteobacteria bacterium | reverse complement strand
GTCTGTCACTTTCACCAGCACTTCCTGCCCTTCGCTCAGATACTCGCCGATGTTCTCAACGCGATCAGAGGAAATCTGGGAAATGTGCACCAGGCCATCTTTGCCTGGGAGAATGGTGATGAAGGCACCGAAATCGACAATGCGTGCCACTTTGCCCATGTACAGTCTGCCCACTTCCGCTTCGGCGGTGATGCTCAGTACACGTGCGATAGCCGCGTCGCGTGAGGTAGCGTCTTCGCCATAGATGCGGATGTTGCCATCGTCATCGATGTCTATGGAGGCGCCAGTCTCTTCAGTAATAGCGCGAATGACTGCGCCACCCTTGCCGATCACGTCGCGGATCTTGTCCGGATCGATCTTCATCATGGCCATGGAAGGCGCATTCTCGGAGACCGTAGCGCGTGGCTTGGACATCACTTTGTTCATTTCGGCCAGGATGTGGATACGAGCTTCCTGAGCCTGATGCAGAGCGATTTCCATGATCTCTTCGGTAATGCCCTGAATCTTGATGTCCATCTGCAGTGCGGTCACGCCATTGGCGGTGCCGGCTACCTTGAAGTCCATGTCACCCAGGTGGTCTTCGTCACCGAGAATGTCAGTGATGACGGCAAAGCGATCGCCTTCCTTGATCAGGCCCATCGCAATACCAGCCACCGGAGCGGTGATAGGCACACCGGCATCCATCAGAGCCAGTGAACTGCCGCACACGGATGCCATAGAGCTGGAACCGTTGGACTCGGTGATCTCGGAGACCACACGAATTGCGTAGGGGAATGAATCTTCAGAGGGCATTACCGCCTGCACACCGCGCTTGGCCAGTTTGCCGTGGCCGATTTCGCGACGCTTGGGGCCGCTCATCATGCCGGTTTCACCGACGCAGAAGGGTGGGAAGTTGTAGTGCAGCATGAAGGCTTCCTTTCTAGAACCTTCCAGGCCTTCAATCAATTGTGCATCACGCACTGCACCCAGAGTTGTCACGACCAGCGCCTGAGTTTCACCACGGGTGAACAAGGCTGAACCATGAGCCTTCGGCAGCACGCCAGTCTCGATGGAGATCGGACGCACGGTGCGGTTATCACGACCGTCGATGCGCGGAGCGCCGTCGATGATGCGGTTACGCACGACTTTCTTCTCAAGAGATGCGAACACACCAGAAACTTCTGTGGCGCTGACGCCGGTGTCGGCATTGGCGAATTGGGCAACAGCTTGATCCAGCAGGGCGCCCAGGGTGTCGTAGCGCTGCATCTTGTCAGAGATCTGGTAGGCAGAACCGATGCTGTCGGCGAACGCCTGCTTCAGACCTGACTGCAGAGCCTCATTGACCGGAGCCACTTCCAGTTCCCATGCTGGCTTGCCGGCCTCGGCCTTGAATTCCAGGATGGCGTCGACAACGACCTGCATGGCCTCGTGACCGAACAGAACCGCACCCAGCATTTGATCTTCGCTCAGTTGCTTGGCCTCGGATTCCACCATCAGCACTGCGGAGCGAGTACCCGCGACCACCATGTCCAAAGCAGACGATTCGAGCTGGGTTACATCCGGATTGAGGATGTAACCATCCTTCAGATCGTAACCCACACGGGCTGCACCCACTGGTTCGAGGAACGGCATGCCGGAAATTGCCAGGGCTGCAGAAGCACCGATCAGTGCGGCGATATCCGGATCCTGATTCTTACCTGCAGAAATGACGGTACAGACAACCTGCACTTCATTACAAAAATTCTTGGGAAACAGCGGCCTGATGGGACGGTCGATCAACCGTGAAGTCAGGGTCTCTTTCTCGGTGGGGCGGCCTTCGCGCTTAAAGAAACCACCGGGGATCTTGCCTGCTGCGTAAGTCTTTTCCTGATAGTTCACAGTCAGCGGGAAAAAATCGGTTCCCGGTTTGATCTGTTTCTTGCCGACGACGGTTACCAGTACCTGGGTGTCTCCCATAGTCACGACAACGGCACCTGTGGCTTGTCTGGCAATCTTGCCAGTTTCCAGTGTCACGGTGTACTGACCGTACTGAAAGGTCTTTCTCACTATATTGAACATACTCTATTCCTGTATTTTTATTTTGACCCCGGCACCATTGCAATGACGTCCCTGTCAAACAAGGTCTCTCTATATCATCTCTTCATTTCCGAAATACTACGTAAACACTTTTCTTGCGGTACAGTTTAGCGACGCAGGTTCAGCTTCTTGATCAGAACGGCATAACGATCATTATTCTTGCCTCTGAGGTAGTCGAGCAATTTACGACGGCTGTTTACCATGCGGATCAGACCACGGCGTGAGTGGTGGTCATGCACGTGCTCTTTGAAGTGAGTCTGCAGGTGGTTGATGTTCTCGGTCAACAGGGCTACCTGAACTTCAGGTGAGCCGGTGTCGCCTTCACTCTGGGCGTACTCTTTTACAATTGCTGCTTTCTGTTCTGGTGTTAAAGCCATTTTCTATTCTCCTAATATGCGTTGCGATTAAATAACCGATCACGCGAATCGTGAATCGGCCTTTGTTGCTGACATCCCTGCCAAACCAGCTTCACCATGCATATTTATAGTGAGTTGGTACTTTCCTTTTATACTTTTACTGCCCGGTTGCAAACAGACGCCTGGGCGCCACTCTTCCGTCGTCGAGCATGATGCCGATGCCGATGAATTCGTCCTCGTCGTACAGACGCACGAGACCCGATTCCGGCAGATGCCTAACCAGTACCGCCTGGCCTTGCTTTACATAATCTGCGGTCATGGATGGCAGCACCACGCGCGGCAAATCTGCCACTGCCTCGTCGGCCGCCACCAGAAACCTGTCGAGCGCTTCATAGCCGCCCGCTTCCTTCACTTCTTTCAGGCGTTCAATGCTAACACACTGACTTTCGTCAAAGGCACCTGCCTGCAGGCGATGCAGCGCGGTGACATGACCACCGCAGCCCAGCGCCTCTCCCAGGTCATCCACGATGGAACGCACATAGGTGCCCTTGCTGCAGAAAATCTCCAGTTCCAGCGTCTTGCCTGTGTCACTCTCAGTATAGTTGAGCAACTCCAGAGCGTAGATCGTGACGGGGCGCGCCTGCCTCTCTACTTCCTGGCCGGCGCGGGCCAATTTGTACAATGGCGTTCCGTTGTGCTTGAGCGCGGAGTACATCGGTGGGGTCTGCTCGATGTCGCCGCGGAACTGTTCCAGCTCCAGCTCTACCCGTTCACGAGTCACTGCGTCAACGGCACGTTCGCTGATGACCGCGCCTTCGGAATCGAAGGTATCAGTTCTGACCCCGAGCCTCACCGTCGTGCGATAACGCTTGTCGGAGTCCAGCAGAAACTGGGAAATCTTCGTAGCCTCGCCAAAGCACAGAGGCAACACTCCGGTAGCAAGCGGATCGAGGGCGCCCGTATGGCCAGCCTTCTCTGCCCCAAACAACCTTTTCACTTCCTGGAGACAGGCGTTGGAACTGGCTCCTTTCGCCTTGTCGAGCACGATGATGCCGTTGATGTCACGGCCGCGCTGTCTACGTCGCTGCGTCAAGCACTCATCTCCTGCCACGTTCCCTGCTCAGGATTGGTGTTGGCTGTCTGCGGCAAGAGCCCGGTCAATCAGCGACGACAGATACTGACCACGAGCCACACTCTCATCATAGTGAAAGGTCAGCCTGGGGGTAATACGCAGGCTGAGCCGGCTGGCCAAGAGCGTGCGCAGATAACCAGCCGCGTTGTTCAGCGCCTTGATACTCTCTTCGATCTCCAGCTTGTCCAGTGGACTCGCCTGTTGGAGCGTGACACCAGGGGAAAGCCCCGAGACGCCGTCTACAGAACCCATCACCGTGACATACACATCGGCATAAGCCAGATCGCGACTGACCTTGACCCCGGTCACCGAGACCATGCCGACACGTGGGTCACTGATCTCCGCCTGAATCAGCACTGCCAGCTCACGCTGGAGCTGATCCGCGACCTTCTGCACTCTTGGTGATACTTTTGCCATGCGCTTTTTTCTCGACCTGTTACTGGGCCGCTGGTTAGAGAGTTCGGGCCACGGCAGTGGTCTGGAAGACCTCGATCTTGTCACCGATCTGCACGTCGTTGTAGTTCTTCACGCCGATCCCGCACTCCATACCCATACGCACAGAAGAGGCCTCGTCTTTGAAACGACGCAGGGATTCCAGCTCGCCCTCGTAGATCACCACGTTGTTGCGCAACACGCGGATCGGTTTACTGCGGTGTACTGTGCCTTCGATCACCATACTGCCGGCGATCTGACCGAATTTCGGTGAATTGAACACATCACGCACTTCGGCAACACCCAGAATTTCTTCGCGCATTTCCGGCGACAACATGCCACCGAGCACTGCTTTCACATCATCGATCACGTTATAGATGATGTTGTAGTAACGCAGCTCCAGCCCTTCGTTTTCAATGATCTCGCGCGCACTCTTGTCCGCACGGACGTTGAAGCCGATGATGCGAGCCTTCGATGTGGCCGCCAGTTGAGCATCTGTCTCGGAGATGCCGCCGACGCCGGCGGAGACGATGTTGACCTTCACCTCATCAGTACCCAGATTGTGCAGCGAGGTAACGATGGCTTCCAGTGATCCTCGCACGTCAGTCTTGAGCACGATGTTCATGACGCCCACGTCCGCTCGACCGATGCCGGCAAACATGGATTCCACTTTGTTGTTCTGCTGCAGGGCAACTTTGTTGTCCTTGTGACGCTCGCGACGGAACATAGCCACTTCCTTGGCCTTCTTCTCATCCGCGACAACGACGAATTCATCGCCGGCTTCGGGCACACCATTCAGGCCAAGAATTTCCACCGGAATCGACGGACCGGCAGACTTCACTGACTGACTCATTTCGTCGATCAGCGCGCGCACACGACCAAATTCCTGGCCGACCAACACGACGTCACCGACCTTCAGCGTACCATTCTGCACCAGCACAGACGCTACCGGACCACGCCCTTTGTCGAGACGGGACTCAATCACGACGCCCTTGCCGGGCGCATCCACAAGCGCTTTCAATTCCAGAATTTCTGCCTGCAGCAGGATCGCTTCCAGCAGGTCTTCAATGCCTGCGCCAGAATGCGCGGACACTTCAACGAACTGGGTGTCGCCACCCCAGGCATCGGAAATCACGCCTAGATTGGCCAGTTCGCTACGAACGCGGTCCAGATCGATGTTGGGTTTGTCGATCTTGGTAATTGCCACCACCATCGGGACGCCGGCTGATCTGGCATGCTGAACGGCTTCTTCGGATTGCGGCTTCACACCATCTTCGGCAGCGACCACGAGAACTACAACGTCAGTCGCCTTGGCACCACGGGAACGCATGGCGCTGAACGCGGCGTGTCCGGGCGTGTCAAGGAAGCAGATCATGCCGCGCTCGGTTTCGACGTGATAGGCACCGATGTGCTGAGTGATGCCACCGGCTTCGTGAGCAACCACACTGGCTTTGCGAATGTAGTCGAGCAAAGAGGTTTTGCCGTGGTCAACGTGACCCATGACGGTCACCACCGGCGCTCTGGAGAAGGTTTCGGCCCCCTCATCGTAGGAGATGGATTCATAAAGGCTCTCTTCAATCGCATCCGCAGAGACGAACTTGGCGGTGTTCCCCATTTCCTCGACGAGCAAGGTGCTGGTGTCCCGATCCAACACCTGATTGATGGTCGCCATGACGCCCATCTTGAACAGCACCTTGATGACCCCAGCCGATTTCACTGACATCTTCTGAGCCAGATCGGTGACGGAATTTGCCTCACCGATCATGATTTCTCTGGAAATGAACTCAGTGGGCTTTTCAAAGCCATGCTGCTTGGTCGCGCGTGACTTCTTGCGTCCACCACGGCGGCCACGGCCACCCTCACTGTATTCGCTGTCTTCCAACACAAAGTCATCTGCCACGCGGGCTTTGCCCTGCTTTCTGGCTGGCGCCTTGTCCTTCTTGCGGAAGGCGTTTTTGTCGTCGTCCTTGTCCTTGTCTTCAGGGCCATCTTTCTTGACTCCCTTGGCTGGCTCGACCTTTGCGGGAGCGGCACGACCTCGAGTCTCGGCCGATTCGGCAGGCTTAGCTTTGTTCTCGGTGGCAATTTCAACGGCAGTTTTTTCTGCAGCAGGAGTGCTGCCTTCTGCGTTTGCTGCTGCGGGCTGCGCTACCATTTCCTGCTGAATCGCTGCCGGCTCAATCTGTGCTGTAAATTCCTGCTCGTCCGGCAAGGTTTCATCCTGACGATCACCCGCCTCTGCACCGCCAACGGTTTCCGACGGCAACTCACTGCGTTTGACGTAAGTGCGTTTCTTGCGCACTTCTACTGCAATCGTCTTGCCGCGCCCATGGTTTGAGGCGGATTTGAGCGTCTCTACGGTCTTGCGGTTAAGAGTGATCTTCTTGGGGGAGGCATCGGTTGCTTCCCTGTCACCGTGACTGCG
Source organism: uncultured Gammaproteobacteria bacterium (assembly GCA_903862645.1). GTDB lineage: Bacteria > Pseudomonadota > Gammaproteobacteria > Pseudomonadales > Pseudohongiellaceae > UBA5078. Next base: position 51,821 of record CAIOZF010000182.1, on the reverse strand, counting down.
GCGCAGGAACAGCAGAAGCGTATTCTTCTCCTCATTCGATATGGGATCATCCGCCTTCGTATGGGGCAGACCCGCTTCTTTCACCTGGGATAGAAGCTTCTCGACGGAAACTCCAACCACTTTGGCGAGTTCACTGACTGTAACATCTGCCATTTAAGATACTCCTGATTACTCTTTTCGCTAAACCCGATTGCCTGTCTTCTAACGCTTCAATGTCCGAGGGTCATTCAAACCAGGGCGCTCGAGCCGTCATAATGAGCTTACCGGCACGCTCTTCGTCCATGCCTTCAATATCCAGCAATTCATCCACTGACTGCTCTGCCAGATCTTCCATACAAAGCACACCCTTTCGGGATAGCGCGAGCGCGAGCTTTTCATCCATGCCTTCCATAGTGAGCAGATCATCCGCCACATTGGCACTGGACAACCCTTCTTCAGAGGCAATAGCCTGAGTCAGCAGGGCATCCTTCGCACGATTGCGCAACTCATTGGCAATGTCCTCATCGAAACCATCAATGCTGATAATCTCATCGAGAGGAACATAGGCTATCTCTTCGAGAGAAGTGAACCCTTCGTTCACGAGAACTTCGGCGATATCTTCATCGACATCCAGTTTTGCGACGAACATCTCCACGATTCCACTGGTTTCCTGCTGCTGCTTTTCAACGGCGGCAGCGACACTCATGACGTTGATGGTCCAGCCGGTCAGTTCACTGGAAAGTCTAACATTCTGACCATTGCGACCAATTGCCTGAGCAAGGTTTTCTTCTTCGACCGCAACGTCCATGGTGTGACTGTCTTCGTCAACGATGATGGAGGCGACTTCGGCAGGTGCCATGGAATTGATCACCAACTGGGCGGGGTTGTCATCCCAAAGAATGATATCGATTCGCTCATTGGCAAGTTCGTTGGAAACAACCTGAACGCGCGACCCACGCATCCCCACGCACGCGCCGACAGGATCTATACGCCCGTCATTGGTACGCACCACGATCTTGGCTCTTGAGCCTGGATCACGGGCTGCAGCTTTGATTTCGATCACTTCCTCGGCAATTTCCGGCACTTCGATCTTGAACAGCTCAATCAACATTCCCGTTGCAGTTCTACTCAGGAATAATTGCGGGCCACGTGGCTCGGAACGCACGTCGAGCAGCAATGCACGGATGCGATCACCAACCCGGAAATTCTCGCGGGGAATCATATGCTCACGCCCCAGCAGACCTTCGGCGTTGCCGCCCATATCCACCAAAACGCTCTCGCGGGTGACTTTCTTGACTGTACCGGAGATCAACGTTCCGATCTTGTCGCGGTACTCGGCGATGATGATGTCGCGCTCGGCCTCACGCACTTTCTGCACGATCACCTGTTTGGCTGTCTGTGCAGCAATGCGACCGAATTCAATATTGTCGATATGTTCTTCCCAGACCGAGCCTAGCTCAAGCTCTGGATTTTTCTCTCGGGCTTCGTCCAGCTCCAGCTGAGAACCTTTGCCTGTATATTCTTCGTCGCTGACGATATTCCAGACCTTGAAGGTTTCATACTCACCAGTCTTGCGGTCGACACGGACGCGACAATTCATGTCATCATTTTCATAAAATTTCTTGGTTGCCGTAGCCAATGCAGATTCAATGGCTTCGAAAATTACTTCGCGCGAAACACCTTTCTCATTGGAGACAGCATCCGCAACCAACAAAATTTCTTTACTCATCATAATCGTGTCACCTTACCAAAGAGGTCATCATTCCATTTTGGATAAATCTGCAGGCTCTATAGAGCCCTGCACCGGACAGACTGCGCCGATCCGCTCAGAACACCAGATTCGCCTTGTCAATGGCTGAGGCCGGAAGCACAAACTCCTTGTCATCAACCAACAGATGGACAGCGTCCACCCCTACCTTTTGAATTACACCTTTGTACTTTCTGCGCCCCTCCAGCGGAGAGCGCAACCGCACTGTCGCCACACTGCCCACATAGCGCGCAAACTGACCAAGCTCAAACAACGGCCGATCCATGCCAGGAGAGGACACTTCGAGCGTATATTCTCCAGCTATCGGATCTTCCACGTCGAATATGCCACTGATCTGACGACTTACTTTTTCGCAGTCCTCGATCGTGACACCGTCACCATCTTTGTCGATGTAGACTCGCAGCACGCTGAAGCGACCCTGCACAACATGCTCCACGCCCCACAGATCGAGCCCAAGGGCTGCCACTGTCGGCCTGATCAAATCAGAAACCAGAGCAATACTGTTACTCAACAAAATCTCCCTGCGCCTGACGACACAAAGCACATCGCACAAATAAAAAATGGGCCCGCGGCCCACTCCTGAAATTCATTTTTTTGCATCAATGTCACATTCAGTGAGATCGATGTGGAGCATAACCGCCCAGCATTACAACCTACATTAGAACGCAAAACTCGCGCCTAATAAAAAGCCCCTGATGGGGCTTCTTGGAACTTCTATCGCGATCGTCTTGCCTGCCAACAGAGATTCGGGCTTACCGCAAATTTGAAAATATCGCGCCGAACTCTAAAATTGGTAGCGGGGGCAGGATTTGAACCTACGACCTTCGGGTTATGAGCCCGACGAGCTGCCAGACTGCTCCACCCCGCAACAAATCATAAAATCTTTGATTTACTACGTTTCCCTGCAACCTTTGCTGACACACTGGCGTGTACAGTCAACAACCTACTTCGATTCACAGGGGCACAAATTGTACAGAAGTGCGGGTTCCGCGGTCAAGCGGGAACCTTGAAAGGCCAAAAATATAAACTATGTACCCGAACGCACTTGCCTCACAACTCAAACCGTTTTCAATTGGTGCCGAAGGCGAGACTCGAACTCGCACGACCATGGGTCACTACCCCCTCAAGATAGCGTGTCTACCAATTCCACCACTTCGGCGCATATTGAAAACTCTTGCTTCGCAGCATCCTGCTGCACTACATCTATTCCTTAACAGCCACTAATCCACCGATGGCTATCAGTTTCCTTGCGGAGTCACAGGAGTCGTAGCAGGTGCCACTGGCAAATCCGTTACGGCTGGAGTGGTGTCCACTTGCGGAACATCAGACACAGGAGCCAATGGCTGAGACAGCAGATCCGGATTCACAATGGGCAATCCTTCAATGATACCGGCACTGGTATTTTGCTTGGCGTAAATCGCCAGCGTCAGACTGGTGATAAAGAAGACCGTTGCAGCAATCGCAGTGGATCGCGTAAGAAAATTTCCCGAACCAGCACTCCCAAATACAGTCTGAGATGCGCCGCTGCCAAAGGCCGCGCCTGCATCCGCCCCTTTGCCTTGTTGCAGCAATACCAGGCCGATAATGGCAATTGCAGCGATAATGTGCACTACTACAACTATTGTTTCCATCTTCAGCTCACACTTTTGCAAATCGTTATAAATTCATCGGGCTTCAGTGAAGCACCACCTACTAGCCCACCATCGATATCCGGCTGGGCGAAAAGCTCACGTGCATTCGCCGCGTTGACGCTGCCACCGTAAATAATTCGAATCTGATCTGCCACCTTGCTGCTGTGTCGCGTCATCAATTCTCTGATGAAACTGTGCATCTCCTGCGCCTGCCCGGCAGTCGCCGTGCAACCAGTCCCGATAGCCCAGACCGGCTCATATGCGATTACTGCATTTGCCATTTCGGACACACCGGAGTGCTCAAGCACGGCATTGAGTTGCGCCGCTACGACCTCTTTCTCTCGTCCAGACTCTCGTTCATCAAGAGTTTCACCAACGCACAATACCGGGATCATTGCATGTTGCAGTAATGCTGCAAATTTCTCTGCTACAACAGCATTAGTTTCGTCTGCAAACTGCCGGCGCTCCGAGTGCCCGATCAGCACGTAACGTACTGAGAAATCCTTGAGCATGGAAGCAGATACTTCCCCCGTGTAGGCCCCAAAGGGTTGGCTATGCACATTCTGCGCGCCAAGCTGCCAGTGACTGCCACCGAGCAATTGCTGACACATCTGCAGATACGGAGAGGGGGGGCAAACCACCAAATCCGCGCCGTCCACTTCCTGCCTCGCTCCCGTGACCAACGCCTGCAGCAACTCAGCAATCGTTTCTCTGGAACCGTTCATCTTCCAGTTACCAGCGACTAGGCTGCGGCGCATTCACATTACCTTGTGCAGAGGACGACATCTGACATCTGTAAAACGGGGCGCCAATATAACCAAGTTGCCATGAGCTTGCAACCTCCCCAACCTGCGCGCAGCAATTATCAGGACACCTGTGCAGCAACCGTATCCGCTAATTCTTGCGCGAGCTGCGCGACCAATGCCGCATCTTCACCCTCGACCATGACACGCACGACAGGCTCAGTTCCAGAGGGACGCAGCAAGACCCGCCCTTTCCTGCCCAACCTGGATTCAACCGCTGCAACGGCAGAACTGATCGCGCCATTCCCAGACAGATCACGCTTCCCAGTGGTACGAACATTGATCATGGTCTGGGGGAATTTGCTCATTTTATTGCGTAATTCAAACAAAGATGTCCCGCCACTCAAGATGGCATACACAACCTGCAAGGCCGACACGATACCGTCCCCGGTGCTGGCCACGTCCAGACATATCACATGGCCTGAGGATTCCCCTCCGAGCTCCCAGTTCCGCTCCTTTAGTGCTGCCATTACATAACGGTCTCCCACGCTCGTCCGAGCGAATGGAATATCCAACGCCTCCAGACCCAGCTGCAGCCCTAGGTTACTCATCACGGTCCCGACTACACCACCGAAATCGACGTTGCGGCGGCGTCGATCACGAGCGATCACATAGAGGATTTCATCCCCATCAACCACATTACCAACATGATCCACCAGGATCACCCGATCACCGTCCCCGTCGAATGCGATACCAAGATCAGCTTTCTCCGCGAGCACCTCCTGGACCAGCCGTTCCGGCGCTGTCGAACCACAATGATCATTGATATTGAGTCCATTAGGAGCTGCGCCAATGGTCTTCACTGTAGCCCCGAGCTCAAGGAAGACGTTACTGGCAATGTTGTAGGTAGAACCATGAGCACAATCGACTACGATTTTCAAACCGGCCAGCTTGATGTCGGCCGGAATCGTGCTTTTGCAAAACTCGATGTAACGACCACCGGCATCATTGATCCGAGAGGCTTTGCCGATCAATTGAGAGTCAACGGTAGTGATCTCGCGGTCCAGATATTCTTCTATAGCAAATTCGATCTCGTCAGGCAGTTTGGAGCCATCACCTGAGAAAAACTTAATGCCATTGTCATGATAAGGATTGTGTGAGGCACTGATGACTATGCCCGCCTGCGCATGGAATGTACGGGTAAGATAGGCTACAGCCGGCGTGGGCATTGGTCCCAACAAATTGATATCCACGCCCGCCGCCGTGAGCCCCGCTTCGAGTGCCGCTTCGAACATGTAACCGGAGATACGCGTATCTTTGCCGATAAGTATCTTGCTGCGGCCGCGATCTGACTTGGCAAACACTTTGCCTGCCGCCCACCCCAGCTTGAGCATAAAGTCTGGCGTTATCGGGTGTTCACCGACGCGCCCACGAATCCCATCTGTTCCGAAGAACTTTTTTTCCCGCTTGCCTTTTTTGGTCATTCCCTTCCATTTCCTGTTAGCCAAACCGTTTCAGACTGTGCTTTCACAACAGCACAATGTACTTTGATCGCATCCACAGTTTCAGCAACATCATGAGTTCTCACGATGACGGCGCCATTGAGCAGAGCATGAACTGTTGCTGCCACACCCCCGGCAAGACGCTGATCTACACCTTTGTTAAGCAGACTGCCAATCATGGATTTCCTGGACAAGCCAACCAGGATCGGCAGTTTGAGTGACTGTAATCGTCCAAGATGTCGCAGCAATTCGTAATTATGAGCCAGAGTTTTGCCGAAGCCGAAGCCTGGGTCAATCAACAACCTGTCGCGTGCAATTCCCTCCTGTTCGCACATCGCAACACGCTGCTTCAGAAACGCATAGACTTCGTCGACGACGTTGTTGTATTCCACATGATCCTGCATATTCTCTGGCTGCCCGCGCATATGCATGAGACATGCCGCGGCGGCAGAACGGGCCACAATGCCCTTAGCGCCTTCACAACCCAGCGCCCTGACATCGTTTATCAATCCAGCCCCGGCGGCAATTGCTCGTACCATGACCGCCGGTGTACTGGTATCGACCGACACGGCGACATCAAGGCGCGCGGTGATAGCCTCCACCACGGGGATGACGCGATCCAGCTCCTCCTGCTCGGACACCGGCAGAGCTCCAGGGCGCGTAGACTCACCGCCCACATCTATGATTGCAGCACCGTCACGCAACATGCCTTCAGCAAGAAAAAGGGCCCGATCGACAGACACACTGAAGCCTCCGGAGTGAGTCTCGGATTGCAGCCTGCCACCATCGGAAAAAGAATCTGGGGTGGCATTCAGAATGCCCATCACCCGGGGAATGGATAAATCGATGTAATGCTTGCCCAGTCTCAAAAAGGTCACTCAACGCAGACTTTTCAGGAAGCTGCATCCGCCCGCAGGAGCGGATGCATCCATCAATCAGTGCTCGCTTGCAGTTCCGCCGATCGGACTGTCCGCTGACTTGCTGTCAGCTGATCTGGCGCTGGCACGCGCGGAACCGGAACCAGAGTCACTGCTGTCCCAGTCAGCGGGGGGCCTGGGCTTGCGCCCTGCCATGATGTCATTGATCTGCTCGGCATCGATGGTCTCGTATTCAAGCAAAGCATCTTTCATCAAATCCAGCTGCTCACGATGCTCCTGCAGGATACCCTTGGCGCGCGAATAGCACTCGTCAATGATGCGCCGTATCTCCTCGTCAATCACCTTGGCCGTCTCGCCTGAGTGCGCTTTGGATTGAGATGCTGCTGAGCGCCCGAGAAATACCTCACCGTCGTCTTCGGCATAGGTCAATGGACCAAGCTTCTCCGACAAACCCCACTTGGTGACCATGTTTCTGGCCATGTCAGTAGCACGCTGTATGTCGTTGGAGGCACCAGTGGTCACACCATCCGTCCCCAGCGTCATTTCCTCGGCAATACGCCCACCATAGAGGCTGCAGATCTGACTCTTTATTCCCTGCTTGCTGATGCTGTAGCGATCCTCTTCCGGCAGGAACATGGTGACACCCAGCGCTCGACCACGCGGAATGATGCTGACCTTGTAAACGGGATCATGTTCTGGCATCAGACGCCCCACAATGGCATGGCCGGACTCGTGGTAAGCGGTATTGAGTTTTTCCTTGTCCGACATGACCATGGATTTTCGCTCGGCACCCATCATGATCTTGTCTTTTGCTTTCTCGAACTCTTCCATCGTCACCAGCTTGCGATTGCCGCGCGCAGCAAACAGCGCCGCTTCGTTGACCAAATTGGCCAGGTCGGCGCCCGAGAAGCCGGGAGTGCCACGAGCAATAACGCCAGCGTTTACACGGTCATCGATGGGCACCTTGCGCATATGCACCTTGAGAATTTGCTCACGACCCCGGATATCCGGCAGACCGACCACAACTTGACGGTCAAAACGCCCAGGCCTCAGCAGGGCCGGATCCAGCACGTCTGGCCTGTTGGTCGCAGCGATCACTATAATGCCGTCGTTGGCTTCGAAGCCGTCCATTTCCACTAGCAACTGGTTCAGAGTCTGTTCCCGCTCGTCATGCCCGCCGCCTAGACCGGCACCCCGGTGGCGCCCGACGGCGTCGATCTCGTCGATAAAGATGATGCAGGGAGCCTGTTTCTTGGCCTGGTCAAACATGTCGCGAACACGAGAAGCGCCTACACCGACGAACATTTCCACGAAATCGGAACCGGAAATGGTGAAGAACGGCACTTTGGCCTCCCCGGCGATTGCCTTGGCCAGAAGAGTCTTACCAGTACCTGGTTGCCCCACCATCAGAATGCCTCTGGGTATACGTCCGCCCAGTCGCTGAAACTTGTCCGGCTCACGCAGAAAGTCCACAAGTTCCTTCACGTCTTCTTTGGCCTCGTCCACCCCAGCCACATCAGCAAAAGTTACCTTGATCTGATCCTCGCCCAGCAGCTTGGCCTTGCTCTTACCAAAGGACATGGGGCCGCCCTTGCCTCCGGCACCACCACCCTGCATCTGACGCATGAAGAAGAAAAACAATCCAATGATGATCAGTATCGGAAAGCTTGCCACAAGTAACTGTGTCCAGATGCTCTGCCGCTCCGGTTCGGAGCCAACGATTTCCACGCCGTTCTCGAACAGATCATCTATCAACTGATCATCACCTATCATGGGGATCGTGGTGCTGAACTGAGTGCTGTCCATTCTGCGACCGCTGACAGATATGCCCGCAATGATTACCGAGCGCACCTGACCAGCCCGCACTTCCTTGACGAAGTCTGAATAGGTCACAGAAGAGCTGGTAGTTTCCTGATTGATGTTGTTGAACACGGTGAGCAGTACCGCCGCGATAACCATCCAGAGTAATAAATTCTTTGCCATATCGTTCAAGGGAGTGTCCCCATCTCAGTTAACACAAGTCAGTCGAAGCCAGCCCAAACGGGCCGCTTCAATATCCGGAGTCTCTTCAGGCAGCTCCGGCAGTGCCTACAAATCCCGCAACCGCAGGAAAATTATTTCGTTCTGAATATGCTGCTTGTGATTTTAGGGTTTGACAGCATCGCAACCCCGACGCCCTACAAGACCATTATCGGCCTGCGGTGCGCCCTCCTCAGCGGAGGCTTGATCGTGGCAGATCGGGTTTGCTCTTGCCACAGTTATTGGGAGCTCGGGGCGATATTACAAGATCACCATTATCATTGTCCAAGTTTAGGACTCACACCGCCACCGGATGCGCGGTTGTGTATTTCCCAAGCTAGGCTACAATGGCTCCTCCTGCAAGTCCGGGGCTTCATTTAATTAACAGATCGATGCGATACCGCTTATGAAACTGGCTACAAACGACAAAAAACGCCTGCGCACAATTGCGCACAGCCTCTCCCCGGTGGTCACGGTGGCCCAAAAAGGCCTTACCGAAGGCGTGATTGAAGAGATAGAGCGCGCTCTTAGCGAGCACGAACTGATCAAAATCAAGATTTACGCTGCCGATAGAGACGCCAGAAGGGATCTGACCATACAGATTTGTGAGACTGGACGTGCCGAGCTTGTGCAAAGTATTGGTAATGTTGCAGTAGTGTACAGGGCTGCGGACAAACCGAATCCCAGGCTTTCCAATATCCTGCGCCATCAATCTCATTGAGCATCGACCACTCACGGCAACCGCCAGACAGCGGAATGTCAGAGATGCTCAACCGCCTCGATTCCGTATTCAATATCACCCGCCGGCGCCTTGACGATAATCTCCTCGCCTATTTCCTTGCCCATGATGGCACGGGAAATCGGTGATCCTACGGAGATTCGCCCTGCTCGAACGTCAGCCTCGTCTTCTCCAACAATTTGATATACAACGCGCTTGTCGGTAACCAGATTCAACAAGGTCACTGTGGTACCGAACATCACCCGGCCGCTCGGCTTGATCTGCTGGACATCAATCACTTCGGCATCAGCAAGCTTGCCCTCAATCTCCTTGATGCGCCCCTCACAGAAGCTCTGCTGTTCACGCGCGGCGTGGTACTCGGCATTCTCTTTAAGATCGCCGTGCGCGCGCGCCTCCGCAATGGCCTGAATAATCTTCGGCCTTCTCTCGCTTTTCAGTTCATTCAGTTCACTGCGCAGACGTCCGGCGCCCGCTACTGTCATCGGTACCTTTCTCATAATTCCGCATGCAGCTCCTGTATGGTGTAAACGGAGAGATTATCTCCGAAAAGAAGTGCCTCACAGACAGCCAGCGCGCCTGCGATAGTCGTGGTACATGTCACCTTGTGACGCAGCGCCGTACGACGGATGATCGACGAGTCCGCAATCGCCTGCTTCCCTTCCGTGGTGTTAATCACGAGCTGAATCTGCTCATTCTTGATCATATCTACAATGTGCGGCCGTCCCTCGTTAACCTTGTTCACCTTGTTCACAGGCAGCCCCGCTTCCGCAATGACAGCGGCCGTTCCTTGCGTGGCAATCAGAGTGAAACCGAGCTTGTGCAGCTTTTCAGCCACCTCGACCACGTAACGCTTGTCCGCTTCGCGCACACTGATGAAGACGGTACCCCCGGTCTTCAATCGCTCACCGGCACCCAATTGCGATTTCGCGAACGCTTCGGCAAAGGTACGACCGACTCCCATCACCTCGCCTGTAGATTTCATTTCCGGTCCGAGAATCGGGTCGACACCCGGGAACTTATTGAACGGGAAAACCGCTTCCTTCACCGCGAAATTTTTCGGGATGATTTCTTTAATAAAGCACTGCTCCTGCAGGGACATACCCGCCATGCAACGGGCGGCCACTTTCGCCAGCGACACCCCAATGCACTTGGAGACGAACGGCACCGTGCGCGACGCACGCGGATTCACTTCGATCACATAGATCTCACCATCCTGGTAAGCCAGCTGGGTATTCATAAGGCCCACCACACCCAGCTCCATAGCCAGCTTGGTGACCTGCTCGCGAATGCGATCCTGTACTTCCATCGAAAGATTATAGGGTGGCAGGGAGCATGCGGAATCACCAGAATGCACACCAGCCTGCTCAATGTGCTGCATGATCGCGCCAACAACAACCTGCTTCCCATCGCTGACCAGATCCACGTCAATCTCGATCGCCGCATTCAGGAAATAATCCAGCAACACGGGGCTGTCATTACCAACCTTGACGACGTTGCGCATGTAGCGACGCAGCTCTTCCTCGTTATAAACGATCTCCATGGAGCGGCCGCCCAGCACGTAGGAGGGCCTGACCACGAGTGGATAGCTGATCTTTTCGGCGGCCGCGATGCTTTCATCGAGACTGCGAACGATACAGTTCGGAGGTTGCTTGAGGCCAAGCTTCTGAATCATCTGCTGGAAGCGCTCACGATCTTCGGCACGGTCAATCGCATCTGCCGTAGTGCCGATAATGGGGACACCGGCAGCTTCGAGTCGCGTCGCTAGATTCAGCGGAGTCTGGCCGCCGAACTGCACGATCACACCAAAGGGCTTTTCAAGCTCGACTATCTCTATAACGTCTTCAAAAGTCACTGGCTCGAAATAGAGACGGTCGGAGATGTTGTAGTCCGTGGACACGGTCTCCGGGTTGCAGTTGACCATGATGGTCTCGAAACCGTCTTCACGCATGGCCAGGGCCGCATGGACACAGCAGTAATCAAATTCGATACCCTGGCCGATACGGTTCGGCCCCCCACCCAGCACCATGATTTTGCGGCGGTTTGAAGGCAGCGCTTCGCACTCTTCCTCGTAGGTTGAGTACATATAAGCCGTGGCGGTAGCGAACTCGGCGGCGCAAGTATCTACACGCTTGTAGACTGGACGGACATTGAGTGCATGGCGATGTTTCTGGACCTCCAGCTCGGGAACCGACAACAGGCTCGCCAATCGCGAATCAGAGAAGCCTTTCTGCTTGATCTTGAAAAGCGTATCTCGATCAATCTGCGACAGTGCCATCTTGCTGATTCGCGCTTCTTCATGCATCAGGTCTTCAATCTGCACCAGGAACCACGGATCTATCCCAGTGAGCTCTGCAACAGTCGCGACTGACCAGCCCTGACGGAAGGCATCGGCGATGTACCAGACGCGCTCACCGCCGGCATCCTTCAATTCGCGCTTGAGGATATCCATCGCATCGCTCAGACCCGTATCGAGAATCGGATCGAATCCTGACACCCCCACTTCCAGCCCACGCAGCGCCTTCTGCATGGATTCCTGGAACGTGCGGCCGATGGCCATAACCTCACCCACTGACTTCATCTGAGTGGTAATGCGATCATTCGCCTCGGGAAATTTTTCGAAGGTGAAACGCGGAATTTTGGTGACGACGTAATCGATAGTTGGTTCGAAGGACGCGGGCGTTGCGCCTCCGGTAATTTCGTTGCGCAGCTCGTCCAGCGTATAACCTATGGCGAGCTTGGCGGCCACCCGCGCAATCGGGAAGCCAGTCGCCTTGGAGGCCAGCGCGGAGGAGCGTGACACCCTCGGATTCATCTCGATGATCACTAGTCGGCCACTCTTCGGGCACATGCCGAATTGCACGTTGGAGCCACCGGTTTCGACGCCGATTTCGCGCAACACAGCAATCGCTGCATTCCGCAGAATCTGGTATTCCTTGTCGGTCAGCGTCTGAGACGGTGCCACGGTGATCGAGTCTCCGGTGTGCACACCCATGGCATCGAAATTCTCAATCGTACAGACGATAATGCAGTTGTCCTTGCGGTCACGCACTACCTCCAGCTCGTACTCCTTCCAGCCGATCAACGATTCGTCGATCAGCAATTCCCTGGTCGGCGAGAGGTCGAGCCCGCGCGAGCATATCTCGATGAACTCTTCCTTGTTATAGGCGATACCACCACCGCTGCCGCCGAGAGTAAATGAGGGACGAATGATGCAAGGGAAACCAACCTTGTCGAGTGCTGCATAAGCCTCTTCCATATTGTGCGCCAAGCCATGGGCTGGAGTCTCCAGGCCAATCGACTTCATGGCGCGATCGAACAGCTCGCGGTTCTCGGCCTTGTCGATTGCCTCGCAACTGGCGCCAATCAACTCAACATTGTACTTGGCGAGCACGCCATGCCTGTTGAGGTCGAGCGCACAGTTCAGTGCAGTCTGACCACCCATGGTTGGCAGAATCGCATCCGGACGTTCTTTTGCGATGATCTTTTCAACGATCTCCCAAGTTACCGGTTCGATATAGGTGGCATCGGCCATGGCCGGGTCAGTCATGATCGTCGCCGGGTTGGAGTTGACGAGGATGACCCGGTACCCCTCTTCGCGCAGCGCCTGGCAGGCCTGGGCTCCGGAGTAGTCGAACTCACACGCCTGGCCAATCACTATCGGACCGGCACCCAAGATGAGAATACTATTTATGTCTGATCGTTTTGGCATATACAAACCGTAGGTCTACGTGGCGCCCGGCCGGTCAGACCGACCAGGCTGCTGGTTTAGTGTTCGCAATCCGGAGGCCAACATGCCTCCGAACATAATCCGGGTTTAACGACTGACTCTTGCATTCATCAGGTCGGTGAAGCGATCGAAAAGCGACGTGATGTCGTGCGGGCCAGGACCTGCTTCAGGGTGCCCCTGAAAACCGAAGGCCGGCTTATCGGTGCGCTCGATTCCCTGCAGGCTGCCATCGAACAAGGAGCGATGCGTGGCCTTAAGATTGGCTGGCAATGTCGCTTCGTCAACGGCAAAGCCGTGGTTCTGGCTGGTGATGGAAACAACCCCATCAGCAATCCTCTGCACCGGATGATTGGCGCCATGGTGCCCGAGCTTCATCTTGATCGTTTTAGCTCCGCAAGCCAGCGCCAGCAGTTGATGCCCGAGGCATATCCCGAATACCGGCATGTCCTTGTCGAGGAACTCTTTGATCGCGGCAATGGCATACGAACAGGGTTCGGGGTCGCCAGGACCATTGGACAGAAACACGCCATCGGGTTGCAGAGCCAGAACTTCGTGTGCAGGTGTCTGCGCGGGCACGACTGTTACGCGGCAATTGCGCTCTGCAAGATGGCGCAGGATGTTGGTCTTGATACCGAAGTCGTAGGCGACCACATGGAACGGATTGTTCATGGGCTTTTCGCGATGTCCTTCGACCAGATCCCACAAGCCTTCACGCCACTGGTAACTCTTCGCGACAGAGACCACCTTCGCCAGATCCATGCCCTGCATTCCCGGGAATCCCCTGGCCTCGGCAATGGCCTTATCTTCGCCCATCTTCAGGAGAGCATCGCCTGTGAGCAGGCAGCCGTTGAGAGGGCCTTTGTCTCGCAGCAATCGGGTCAGGCGTCGGGTGTCGATGTCGGCAATAGCGACAACGTTACGCGACTTCAGAAAGTCATCGAGAGTCTGTTCATTGCGCCAGTTACTGGCCAGCATGGGAAGGTCGCGAATCACCAGGCCCGAGGCCCAAACCTTAGCGGATTCGTTGTCCTCGGCATTGGTGCCGGTGTTGCCTATGTGAGGGTAGGTCAGCGTTATGATTTGTCTTGCATAGGAAGGGTCTGTCAGTATTTCCTGATAACCGGTCATGGAAGTGTTGAACACTACCTCGCCACTGGAAATACCATGTGCTCCGATGGCTTTTCCACGGAAAATACTGCCATCTTCCAATGCCAGTACGGCTGAATTAATCAATGCAATCTCCCGATAAAACGCAAAACCCGGGTGAAAAAAAGCGGAATGAAACTAGCGCTTCATTCCGCCCTTCTGTAAATCCGGTTATGTGCTCAGTTGTAAACATACTGAGGCCGCATTGTACGGGGTTTGGCGGTCCGGTGTCTACGCAGGGATTCCATCATGCCGGAGTAAATTCCCCTTGCCTGACCTGTCAGTCACCAAACAAGACGTCGTCTATCGAGTACAGACCTGGCCCCTTAGCCTGCAGCCATGAGGCAGCGCGCACAGCTCCTTTCGCGAAAGTCATGCGGCTGCTGGCCTTGTGTGTAATCTCGACGCGCTCCCCAAGCCCCGCAAAAATCACCGTGTGGTCGCCTACGATGTCACCCGCACGGATTGTTGCAAACCCGATGGCGTGGCGATCCCGTTCATCACTCATTCCCTCACGACCATAGACTGCCACGTCTCTGAGATTTCGCCCCAGCGCAGAAGCCACAACCTCTCCCATGCGCAATGCAGTGCCGGACGGTGAGTCTTTCTTGAATCGGTGATGCGCCTCGACAATCTCGATGTCGACATCATCTCCAAGCACTCTGGCCGCCATATCGAGCAGTTTCAGGCAGAGATTCACACCGATACTATAGTTCGGAGCAAACATAACAGGGATGTCGACAGCCCCAGCTGCGATAATCCGCTTCTCATCTTCGGTAAACCCGGTCGTCCCGATCACGATCGCCTTGCCATGGTCGCGACAGAACTGCAGGTGCGCCAATGAGGCTTCTCTGGAGGTGAAATCAATCAGCACATCAAATTTGTCCGCCTGTCCATTCAGATCAGAGACAGCCGCCACCCCAAACGCCTTCACCCCCGCGAGAAGCCCAAGATCCATTCCCAGCGCAGGATCGTCGGCCAGAACCGTGCCTACAGTCACCTGCAACTCTGTGCCACGACTCACTACCGCCTCAACCAGTGTCTTGCCCATTCGGCCCGCCGCACCGGCCACTGCTATTCTCGTCATCATTTGTTCCGTTCCTGTTTATGCGCCCGATTTTGCACGTATCTCTGAATCAGGGGCGCAAGTATAGCGGCGAGCAACCATTACCTCCAAAACAAAACGCCTGCTCACCGACATGGCAGAAACTGTGCGAAGTTTTGCGCGCCCGCCTGTCGCACGAGGCCTCGCATCGCAAGTAAATGACTTGCCGCCCATGGCTAATTTCGGCAAACTCCTTTCTCGACTGGCACCTCCCCGAATCTTTCCTCCGGAACTTTGCGGGCTAACCCCCTGCGGCGCCGGAACATCCACCAGCTTTGGCCTTCTGGTACAACGAAAAGAAATGAGCGACACCCCGGTCTTGGTCGATAGACAGAAGCAGGAGCGTTACGAAGCGCTTGTCGATGCGTTCTATCAGGACGTTTATCGATACGCCTACTGGCTCTGCAAGAACAGAGCACTTGCCGAAGACCTCGTTCAGGAAACTTTTTTGCGCGCATGGCGGTCTTTGGATAGCCTGCAGAATGAGAAGGCTGCCAAAGCGTGGCTTTTCACGATTCTGCGGCGCGAGAACGCCAGGCTTTATGAGCGCTACCGCCCGGATCTCGTCGATATCGACGATCAGAGCATTGCCGATCTGGATGAGAATGAACCCGATCAGCGTCTGGACCGACGCCTGTTGCATGAAGCCATTGCCACGCTGGAGAAAGACTACAGAGAGCCTCTGTTGCTTCAGGTCATTGGCGGATTCAGCGGCAAGGAGATCGCCGAGATATTGAATCTGAACAACAACACGGTGATGACTCGATTGTTCAGAGCGCGTGGCAAGCTGAAAACTATTTTTATGCCTGGCGGTGATTCAGAAGAATTAGATGACGCCGATCTGGAAGAGTAAAAGATCAGGCAATTGAAGCACCAGATAACTGAAACACCAGAGAGATAACTCCGAAAAGAGTCCAATGACGATGGATGACTTAGAATTCAGAAAACGCGCGCTGGCCAACCCTCACGATACTGACGATGACTTTGCTGCTGCCACAGCCTCCAAACCGGAGCGGATGCGGCTGGTGCTGGAACTCAAGG
Organism: uncultured Gammaproteobacteria bacterium; assembly: GCA_903862645.1. GTDB lineage: Bacteria > Pseudomonadota > Gammaproteobacteria > Pseudomonadales > Pseudohongiellaceae > UBA5078. Next base: position 35,543 of record CAIOZF010000182.1, on the reverse strand, counting down.
CTCTGGACAGAAGGATTGTCGGGACCATGAATGCAGTGCCGGTCCCTGCGGACCTGGCTGCCCGACTCAAGAGCCGTCAGCCCAAGATTGTCCAGCCTCCCAAGTCGATTTGGCCGAGCTATTACGCCATGGCCGCCAGCCTGGTTTTAGCGGTGGGAATTATCCTGTCCGTCGGTTTGCAGAGCGCCAATCCCAGTGCTGCTGATCTGCTGTTGCACGATGATGCAATCCGCCATGTCCTCAGGGAAGAACCTCGCTATGACAGAAATGCCAGCGATCTGAGCTGGGAGCAGATCAATGCCGTGATCGCTGAGGCCGGTGGTCATTTGCGGGAAGACGAGCGCATCAAGACCATGCACATCAAATTTGCCAACGGTTGTCGCCTGTCTGCAGGCACTGGTGCACACATTGTGCTGGAAGGGACTAAGGGATCTGTCTCCGTGCTGATTGTGCACAGCTCGCCGGTGCAAACCCGCTTTGACGTGAATGATCCGCGCTTCGCAGGCAAGATCATTCCATTCGGTGAAGGTAACCTGATCATCGTTGGCGAGAAGGAAGAACCTCTGGAAACCTATGAGGCACTGCTCATCGACGCCTTCGAGTGGGTTATCTGACCCCTGGCTCAGTGGATCAGAACTGGTCCGCTGCCAGGGCCATCAGTGGGGCGCTGCCGCCCCGAATCTCTGCGATCAGGGCTGAATACCCAGGCAGCACGCGAGCTATGAAGAAGCGCCCTGTCTTCAGCTTAGCATCGTAAAAATAAGCCTCTCCCGTACCGTTCTGCAACGCCGCCAAAGCAACCTTTGCCATGCGCGCCCACATGTAGGCATACAGAACCAGCACCATCAGTCGCAAATAGGGGACAGATGCCGCACCGATTTCGTCCGGGTTGCCTGCTGCAGCCTGTTTGAGCCAAAGCGTCGTTGTCGACAGCCCTCCAAGCGCATCCCGCAGTGGATTGAGAAAATCCTGCAGTCCATCAGCGCTGGATTCTTGTGCGAGGAATGCCGTGATCTCTGTGGCCAGAATTTCCAGCAAGCCCTCTCTGTCCCGGACTACCTTGCGTCCCGCAAGGTCCAGCGCCTGAATGCCATTGGTGCCTTCGTAGATCTGGGCAATGCGGGCATCCCTGACGTTCTGTTCCAGACCCCATTCCCGCACATAGCCATGTCCACCCAAGACCTGTTGCGCGAGCACGCAGGATTCAAAGCCTCTGTCCGAGAAGGCGGCCTTGGCCACCGGAGTCAGCAAAGCTACCAGGTTTGCGGCCCGGGCCCGCGCGCCCGGCTCCGGATGGAAGTGGGCCAAATCCAGCTGACTGGCGACATATAACGCCAGTGCCCGGCCGGCCTCGACATCGGCCCGCACACTCAGCAACATGCGGCGCACATCCGGGTGCACGATGATGGGATCTGCCGGACCGGCAGGATTCGTCGCGCCGGTCGCGGCAAGCCCCTGCAACCTCTCTCTGGCATAGGCGACTGCGGTCTGATAAGAGCTCTCGCTAAGACCAATACCCTGCAGACCAATCGACAGGCGTTCGTAGTTCATCATGGTGAACATGCACGCCAGGCCTTTGTTGAGCTCACCTACCAGATACCCCCGCGCCCCATCGAAGTTCATAACGCAGGTAGCGGAAGCTTTTATGCCCATCTTGTGTTCGATGGATCCGCAGGTCACCTGATTGAAAACCGCCGGCTCGCCATGCGCGGACGGCAATTCACGCGGCACCAGAAACAATGAGATGCCCTTGGGCCCGGGCGGGGCATCAGGCAGCTTGGCCAGCACCAGATGAACGATATTGCGGGTCAGATCCTGCTGCCCGCCGGTGATGAAAATCTTGGTGCCTGTCAGCCGATAACTGCCATCCGCCTGGGGCTGTGCGCGACTCTTGATGATGCCCAGATCGGTCCCGGCATGCGGTTCGGTCAGGCACATTGTCGCCGACCATTCGCCGCTGTAGAGCCTCGGCAGGTATTCGTCCTTGAGTTCGGAGGAAGCGTGCCGGGCCAGCGCGAGGCTTGCTCCAGCACTCAGAATTGGATATAGCGCGAAGGAGCAGTTGGCGCCCATGATCATCTCTTCGAACAGCACGGCGAGCATCTTGGGCATGCCCTGTCCGCCATGCTGGACATCGCCGGAAAGCCCGATCCACCCACCCTGGGCAAAGGCCCGGTAAGCCTCCTTGAATCCGACCGGGGTATACACCTCCCCTTTATCGAAGCGGCAGCCCTCCTCATCCCCGCTGCGGTTGAGAGGAGCCAGCACCTCTTCAGCCATCTGCGCCGCGCTGTCAAGGATTGCGTCCATCAGATCCGTGGTCACTTCGACCGTTCCGGGCATCTGCGCGAACAGATTTTCAGCTGCCATCACCTCATGAAGGATGAACTGCATGTCTCGGATTGGTGCCTTGTACGCTGCCACTGTCTGCTCCCTGGAAGAGGGTATCCCTTGCAGGATACGGTCGGGGTCTACTGGAAAAACGATAGAAGTGCTGGTGATTTTCGGCTGACCGAAAACCGTTCGGTGGGCCTAAGTTACCGAGCATGGCAGGGGAGGTCAATCGCGCATTTTCTGGTCAGGCTTGCAGTAGAGTCGCGATGCTGAGCTGCTGGGCAATCCTCTCTATCATGCACTCTCCCGCTTTCTGGAAAGGAATTCGTGCCAGGCATGGGGCATGCAGGCGAGACTCTATGGCAGCAATATTGGCAACCCAGCCAGCCAGTCTCACGCCGTCGAGATGGATGGCCTGAGCCGTCAGCAGGGCGTGATTGATGCAACCCATACCATACCGGTCTACTGCCTCTTTGCAAGCCGCTCGAACCTGCCGATGATTGGCCAGCCCAAGATAGCCATTGCTGCAGAAGGACAAAAGTCCGTGCCGGGTAGAACATCGGGGCGAGTTCGACGGGAATATCCCGCAGGTGCAACTGTCCGGGTTGTAGACCAAGTTTCGCAAACAGGGCGAGATCGGCACTCTCCTCTGGATGTGGCGCAAGCACTTGATGTTCGTGTGGTACTGCGGCGGCGCGGTCTGCTGACATCCTGCTGTTTATGCTGTTGAGAGGGGGAATTCAAAGGCTGAACCGGGCGCCGCCTGGGCGTTTGGCTATACTGGAAAGGGGCTTATTCTGTGAACGCATCAAGACTTGTCAGCTTTCTATTTCTCATAAGTCTGCCATTGGATGTTTTATGACCTATTCTTTGCCAGTCTTCCAACAATGCGTATTGTGCGGAGACGCTATGGTAGACAACCTCGCCTTGTGTGCCGCATGCCTGGCAGATCTACCTTATCCGGAAAATGCCTGTCAGCGCTGTGGTGTTGAGCTCGGGGCCACACCACCGGCTCACTGCTATTGCGGCAGATGTCTGCTGGAGCCTCCCAGCTTCGATCGCTGCATCCCCGTCTTTCGTTATGAATTTCCAATCCGTGAGCTGATTGCGCACTTCAAGTTCCAGGCAGGATTTGCCGAGGGCCGCACCTTGGCACATTTGCTCGCTACAAGAGCAGAGGGTTACTTTGACACCCTCGGCAGACCACAAAGATTGCTGCCTGTCCCACTGCACCCTTCGCGTCTGCGCGAGCGCGGTTTCAATCAGAGCGTGGAGTTGGCCAGAATCATCGGTCGCCACTGCGGCATCGCTGTGGATGTCACCTCGTGTCGTCGTGCGCGCGCAACCCCGTCGCAAAAAGGGCTGTCGGCAGAGAAGCGCGCCATCAATCTGCGCCATGCCTTCACACTGGATGGTGATTGCGCGGACGGGATTCTGCAGCATGTGGCCATCGTCGATGATGTCGTCACTACGATGACGACCGTCGATACTTTGGCGCGGCTATTACGACGTGCAGGGATTGCCCGTATCGATGTGCTATGCCTGGCGCGGGTCAGTTTGTCGGAAAGGCGCTGACCGGAGGCTACATGACGCTGGCGGCGCCGCTGACCGCCAGCCGAGTCGCAGAGGGAGTCTGGATCAGACCGTTCGGACGTCTGGTCTACGTGATGCCACCGTACATCATTACTTCTGAACAACTGCGGCGACTGACCATAGCCATCGTGCGAGTGGTGACAAAACTGGGGCAATAGTCTTGGGAAGTTAATGTCGGTAAGTTGGTGCGAGGCCGGGGGGCTGGGTGCGGTTCAGAACTGGTATTTGATGGTGCCGTAAGCTACACGACCTGTCTGTTCAATCGCACCCGGGCGGGGTTCCAGAAACTGGTCCGGCCTGGCATCGAAGAGGTTGCGCACGCCAACCGAAAGCACTGCCTGACCTTCCTTGCCGGCTTTGAGATTGTAGCCATATTGCAGGTCGAGAGTGGTCATGTTCCCAACGATCTCGTTCAACTGCTCAAGATTTAGCTTGCCCAGCTCCTCGAAGGAATCGAAGTAGTGGGTCACGGCACTGGCAGAGTGTTTACCAACCTGCCAGGTCAGCATCAGACTGCTCTGCAGCTCTGTGCCTTTGGGCAGCAGAGTATTTTCGGTCGCTGGCGGCAGCGGGCCATCCAGCAACCCATCCACCCTTGCTGTGTTGTACAGGTAGGTTGATTTGGTACTGACGATGAACTGGCCGAAGCGAGGAGACTCCCAGACATAAGACGCGCTCAGATCGACACCGCGCGCCAGCTGACCAGGATTGGCAGTACTCGTTATGGATGGAGCTTCGAGAACCCCCGCATACAAGTTACTGTCATCAATGAACAGCTTTGGACCATTTGCCGTGATCAGCGCATCCGGCATGACTACGGCGGCGGGAAACTGTTCCTGCATACCGACACGCCAGGCACCCGCTCGCACATTCAAGCCTTTGGCGGGAGAGAACAACATGCGGAGATTGAGGTTGTTGACGTACTCGTTGGAGAAGGGTGTGATCAAGCCGTCGCGGGGGGCACCGAAGCCACCGCTATCGAGGCTGAGCAATGTGGGCGCAAGCCCACTTTTAACGGTCAGATTCTGTGCGTAAGCGGGCACTGCGGCGAAAAAGCCGAAAGTCATCGCAATCAGCAATGCTGATCTGATCCAGGATTGAAACACTATCTGCCCCTTGAAGCAGTAGCCTGGGTGTCGCCTGAGAGCGCACCGACGGGCCTTTTTTGCTTATTTCACAGCCTTCTGCGGGCTACGTAAAAGGTCGTAGTATACACGCCGAATTACAAACTGACAGGGCCAATAGCATCTTTTACTGCCGTCAAATCAGCCCCTGGACCGATTGCGCTGAGCAGCATGTCCACGGGAAGTGATTGACCTGGAGGCACAAGACCCGGCGCAATCTCCGCCAATGGAGCCAAAACGAAGCCGCGTAGATGTAACCGTGGATGTGGCAGCACCAGAACTGACGTATTCATGCTCAGGTTGCCACAAAGCAGCAAGTCCAAATCGAGCGGGCGCGGAGCATTTTGCACACCACTGCGAACCCGACCGAAAGCGTTCTCTATTTCCTGCAATTCGCATAACAATTGCAGAGGCCGGGAAGCATTGCGAGGGCGGAAAGCCAGCACGGCGTTAACAAACTCAGGGGAGCCTGGAGGGCAATCGACCGGACGGCTGCGCCACAGGGAGGAGGCCACCACAGGAAAATCGCTCAGTGCAGCCAGCTCTTTGAATGCTGCGTGCAGTGACGCCTCGGGTGATCCCGCATGAGAATCAAGATTGGCCCCGAGACCGATGAAGCAGACAGGAACGTCCGATTCATCAGCTATGTCGGAGATAGTGCCTCGGACAATTCTTGCTCCGACACCGCTGATAGCACTATCGATGGTACTGTCTGGAGAACTCATGGACAGACTCGATGAAGACGGCAACATTGGCCGGATCGACGTCAGGCGTGATGCCATGCCCCAGATTGAAGACGTGTCCCGAACCCGCGCCGTAGTCGCGCAGTATTCGCTCCACCTCGGCGCGGATACTTCCTGGGGAAGCGTAAAGAATAGACGGATCCATATTGCCCTGCAGCGACACCTTGTCACCGATACGGGCACGGGCACGTCCGATGTCGATAGTCCAATCCAGCCCGACACAGTCACAGCCACTCGCGGCAATCTCTTCCAGCCATAAGCCGCCATTCTTGGTGAACAGAATCACGGGCACCTTGCGGCCGTCGGCCACTCTGGTCAGTCCGTTTACAACCTTGGTCATGTAGGCGAGAGAGAATTCCCTGTAGGCATGAGTGGAGAGTACGCCACCCCAGGTATCAAAAATCTGCACCGCCTGGGCACCTGCTGCAATCTGCGCGTTCAGATAGCTAGTGACAGCTGTGGCGAGCTTGTCGAGCAACAGGTGCATGGCTTGCGGCTGATTGAACATGAATGGCTTGGCAGTACGGAAATCCTTACTGCCGCTGCCCTCGATCATGTAAGTCGCCAGCGTCCAGGGGCTGCCTGAAAATCCAATCAGGGGTACCGAACCATTCAGCTCACGACGGATCACGGACACCGCGTCGGTCACATAGGAAAGATCCTTGGCAACATTGAGAACGGGCAGAGCCTCGACATCCTTCTCGCTGCGCACGACCTTGCGGAAACGCGGGCCCTCACCCTCAGTGAAGTACAGCCCCTGCCCCATGGCATCAGGAATGGTCAAGATGTCGGAGAACAGAATCGCTGCATCCATCGCATAACGGCGCAGCGGCTGCAGGGTCACTTCACAGGCGAGCTCGGGAGACTTGCACAGGCTCATGAAGTCGCCGGCCTGCGCACGAGTAGCGCGATACTCCGGCAGGTAACGACCAGCCTGGCGCATCATCCATACAGGAGTCATGTCGACCGGCTCACCTGCCAGTGCCCGCAAAAATCTGTCGTTCTTCAACTCTGCCAACGCAATATCCTCTTTCAATAAACTGGAGTGTAATCCGAGCCGGATGACTCTCGTTCCCTGGCTACGGAGCTGCAGGAACGGTGGATCAGAAGGCTGGGCATTCTACACACCCGCCCCTGTCACGACAAACCAATGCCGGCTCAGTTGGAAGTGCGGATGTCGGCTTGCACTTCATCCAGACTGCGGACCCAAGGCTGCTGATCGCGCAACTCAGCAGGCAGCCCGGCGAGTGCCGATCTTGCTGCGTCACGCGAGGCGTAGGCGCCCTGTATGACCACAAACCACGGACGGCCATTGTTGCGGGTCTCGTACCACAGCAGCGAACTTCCGACATGACGTTGCACGAACTGCTCAACATTGGTTCGAGACGTGGCGCCCAGCACCTGCAGCGTGAACTGGCTGGCGGGCAGTGCGAGTATGTTGGCCGGCTGCCCGGCTCCTGCGACGACGGCTGCCGGCCTTGGCACGGGGGCTTGCTGCACCACAGAAGGCCTTGCAGGTGCAGCGGGAATCGGCGCTGAGTTTGTTGCTGCAGTCGCTGCAGTCGCTGCAGGCTGCACCGTCGGGGCGGCGATTGCTGCCCGCTCCGGCGGAGGCGTCGTGGCAACGACAGGGTTCGATGCACTCACTGGCGCACTCGGGGCTGCCACGGGCAAGTTCGGCGCAGGCGTGTCTGTAAATGCAATGGGCTGAGCTGGCAGGATCTGCTGAGTCGGCAACTCCAGAGGTATGCTCACGGTGCGCGGGGCATCCATCTCGTCTTCACCACCGCCGAAAAGGAAAGCCGCCAACAGAGCAACGAGCAGTGCACCAGCCGCAAAGGCATAATTCTTTGGAATCCTGGAAATAAAAGACAAATCAAAAGCCATAACAGTGCCTTGCGGGGCTTCAAGCAGTGCCCCCGCGAGCGCATTGATGGCGCCGGGCATGCCTGCAGACTGTTTGTAGATTTTGTCGATCTGTTTGTTGCTCAACGGCAGAGGGCGCGCCTGATCACCCTGCGCAAAGCCAACGGCATTCAGCCGGTAACGCAGGTAATCGCGGGTCTCCTCCAGACTAAGAGCCGGCAGATGAATGGCGCTGAACCTTTGCGCACCATTGTGCATGGGACAGGTGTAGTCGAGTGTATCCAGTAACTGTGGCAGCCCCAGCAGGATCAGATGAAAAGTACCCTCCACATTGTCGGCCAGCGCCAGACGGGTCAGAAGTGCCAGTGCGTCATCACCCAGTTCGTGCGCATCATCCACAATCAGCACGATGCTGCGTGACTGCTGCCGCACCGATTCGAAGTAATCCAGCAGAGCTTCCTTGAGGTCTGCCAACGAAGTGTGCGGCGGGAAATCCAACACGAATGCCTTGAACATCTCTTCCAGCAACTGCGCAGGGCTGGTCAGCAGACTGGCCCGCACCCGGGCAACTAACTGGTGTCGGGAGGCCTGCCGGACAAAGAAGTCACCGAGGACACTCTTGCCACTGCCACTCGGACCCAGCAAGGTCATGATGTCATTGCTGACGGTCGCGTGGTGCAGCAACCTCGCCAGGATGTCACGACGCTGCGCGCCCGGATACAGACTCGCTATGGGAGTGTCTGTCGCGAACGGATTCGCAGACAGATCCAATGACGCAGACGCCTCGTTTACCTTTGGCACAAACCTTCTCCCGCTTCCAATGTCTGTTGCAGCAACACCGCATCCACCCCACTCTCGATAACGGCCTGGCCCAGGCCTCGCAGCAGGATAAAGCGAATTTTACCTCCCTGGACCTTCTTGTCGAAAGCCATGAGGCGCATGAAATCATCAGCGGTCATACTGGCGGGAGGCGCGACCGGCAGACCGGCGCGCTCCAGCAATGTCCTGGCACGCGCGGCCGCATTTACATCCATCCAGCCCAAGCGAGCCGACAGGTCCAATGCCATGACCATGCCTGCCGCGACCGCCTCGCCGTGCAGCCAGGTGCCGTAACCCATGGCGGTCTCGATCGCATGCCCGAAGGTATGACCGAGATTGAGCAGGGCACGCACGCCACCCTCCTTCTCGTCGGCGGCCACGATGCGGGCTTTCTCCTCACAGCTGACCCTGACCGCTTCGGCCAGTAATATTTGGTCGCCGGACACCAAACCCTCGATATTCGTCTCCAACCAAGCGAAAAACGGCAGGTTGTCGATCAGCCCGTACTTGATGACTTCCGCAATTCCCGCCTTGAGTTCACGATCCGGCAATGAGCCGAGCACAGTGGTATCGGCAACGACGCACTGTGGCTGGTAAAAGGCCCCGATCATGTTCTTGCCAAGTGGATGGTTCACGCCGGTCTTGCCTCCCACGGAGGAGTCAACCTGCGACAGCAAGGTGGTGGGGACCTGGATGAAATTGACACCGCGCTGATAGGTTGCAGCAGCAAAACCCGTGATATCACCTACTACGCCACCGCCCAAAGCTATCAGAGTGGTGCTGCGCTCATGGCGATCGGCGAGCAGCTTGTCATAGATCCAGCCAAGGGTAGCCAGTGTCTTGGTGTGCTCGCCATCGGGAAGAACGAGGTGATCGCATTGGACATCGACAAGGGCACTTTTGAGCTGCGCAAGGTAGAGCGGCGCGACCACTTCGTTGGTGACGATGAGTGCCCGTTTGCCATGTACATAGGGGCGAATGAGCCCGGCCTGCCCCAACAATCCGGAGCCGATAAAGATGGGATACGAGCGATCTTCAAGGTCTACTTCAAGCTTGATCATTTTCTGCATTCCAGCGCGACCCGCACCGCAAGGCGCCCCGGATCTGATTGACTATTGATGGGTGTCGGCCGCGACAGGCCGGCATATTTCTATACCGCAGAAGCGGTGTCGCACTCGGCAGCCGCGTCGTTGTTCGTTGCAGCGCTTTGTAAGGAATCCACTGCGGGGTTCTCCCCCGCCATTCCCGCGACCAGCTCCAGATTAGCGGCACGCCATTCTTCGACCTGATGGAGGATCTCAGTGCTCACCGATCTAGGGCTGCGTCGACTGGTATCGACAATTACGTGGGCTGTCTCGCGATACAGCGGCTCACGGATCTTGATCAATTCCTTGATCTTGGCCAGCGGATTATCGGTCTGCAGCAGTGGTCGACTTTTATCTTTGCCCGTGCGTTCCAACTGCTGGGCTACCGAGGCACGCAGATAGACAACGATCCCCCGGCTCTTCAGATTGAGCCGGCTGTCGGGGGCCAAAATCGCACCACCGCCAGTCGCCAGAATTATGCCTCGGCGCTGCGTCAGAGTATCGATCATGCGCGCCTCCCGCACGCGGAACCCCTGCTCCCCTTCCACATCGAAGATCCAAGGTATGTCAGCACCCGTGACAAACTCGATTTCGCGATCGGAATCAAAAAACGGCATAGTCAGCTGCATAGAGAGCAGACGTCCGATGGTGCTCTTGCCAACGCCCATGGGCCCGATGAGAAATATGTTGTCCTGCTTGTCCATGATTGATCCGATTCCCCAGCGCCACCGACGTTTGTCCGCAACCCTGGCGGAGTGGCCGACATTGTAACCCTTGCCGAAGGAGAAAATCACGACTGGGTGGCGGACGAATCCGGGCAACTGTCACACGAAGCCATTATCACAGAGGCAGGGCCAGACCCTGCCTGAAGGGGAAGCTCACACTCAGCGCGTATTGATCTCGGCGATGATCTTCGGAGTAATGAAGATCAATAGCTCGGTACGACGGTTCTCATTATTGGTGCGCTTGAACAGCCGACCAATATAGGGAACATCGCCCAGCACGGGTGTCTTGCTCTCCGTTGTCGTTGTCTCCTCTCGGAAGACCCCACCCAGTACAATCGTGTCACCATTCTCAACCAGCACGCTGGTATTAATGGAGTTAGTGTTGATCGCCGGCACGTTGCCACTACCCACAGCTACCGAATCCTGATGAATATCCAGCTGCATGATGATGCGGCCGTCCGGCGTGATCTGCGGCGTGACCTCCAGAGAGAGGACTGCATCCACAAACTCGGTCGTAGAGCCTCCGGCCGTGCCACCAGCCTGAGCCTGATAAGGGATCCGCACACCGGACTCAATGGTCGCGGTGACCTTGTCCTGGGTGGTGACCTTGGGACGGGCGATTACTTCACCGTTACCGCTACTTTCCAGAGCCGAGAGCTCCAGCTCGATCAAACCACTGTTGCTGGTGAAACCGACCGAGAAGGAGGATGCCGTATCGTCCTGCAGCCCCAGATCCACGGCCAGTGCATCGGGGAAGGACACGGAACCGATCGGAATGGCCACAGCGGCGATAGTCTGGGATACAATCGCATCAATCAGGCTTGGGTCAGTACCATCCTGCAATGCCTTCACCCGTGCTGCATCTCCGGCAGCCAGTGCCTTCTGCACGGCGATGCTTTCGGCGACGCGATTGTCCTGTTGTTCAAGAGTGGAGGCCTGGCTGCCGCCGTAGCGGAAGCCGTCTGACGTGTCCCTGCGCCCGGCACCACCCCAACGGATACCGAGATCTCTGCCGAAGTCGGTCGACACGTTGACGATGCGGGCCTCTATAAGCACCTGCCGGACCGGCACGTCGAGCTTGCTCAATAGCTCCCTGACCTCATCCAGTTTCTCAGTCACATCGCGAATGATGATGATGTTGGTCCTGGCATCCACAGTCGCTGAGCCGCGACTGGAGAGTATCCCGTTCGCCGCAACCTGAGGCGAGGCAGCATCACCGGCCGCGGGCGAACTACCCGTCGCCGATCCAGTCAGAAGCGTCAGAATATTGGCTGCATCAGCGTAGTTAACCTGCACGTACTCGGTATGCAGCGGCGCCAGCGCTTCGGCCTGCCGGGTCGCATCCAGCACCTGCTGCTCCTGCGCAGCAATTTCATCGGCGGGGGCCACATAGAGCACATTACCGACCAGACGCTTGTCCAGGTTGCGTGACTGCAATACCAGATTCAGCGCCTGATCCCAGGGCACATCATCCAGCTCCAGCGTGATATTGCCGATAATCGCGTCACTGGTCACCAGATTGAAATTATTTTCCTCGGCGAGTAATTGCAGCACGGCGCGCACTTCGATGTTTTGAAAACTCAGTGACACAAGGGTACCGGAATAGGCGACCGAAGAATCGCCAGTGGCAACCGCAGCCCCCGGTGGAGAGACGCTGACGGTGTACTGACGGCCCTGCTGGTAGGCGACATATTCGTACTCACCATTCAGGTCAATGGCGATGGTGGCATTGCCGCGCTGCGGGTAGACATCGACAGTATTCACCGGAGTCGCAAAATCGGTGACATCGAAGCGCCGGTTCAGGCGCTCTGGCACTGCCGCACCTGAGAACTCGACATAGATTCTTGAACCGACCTGCTCGACATTGCCGAGTATCTGGTCGTCGCTGAGCGTAATGACGATCTGGCCTTCGTCCTCTTCACTCCCCCGCCGGAACATGACATCCGCCAGTGATGAAGATGCCGTACCAGTGGCAACCGCAGGTGCAGTGACCTCATTAGCCAGCTCGGGCCCGGCGGCAGTCACCACCCTGTTGCTGTCAAGGCGCACCACCAGTGTATTTCCCTCAATACGAGTCTCGTACTCTGCAGGACTATTCAGATTGAACACGAGTCTGGTGCGATCACCGGTCTCCAGGACCATCACACTTTCGGCATTGTTTGAATCGATGTCGAAGCGACGCTCTCAAAGGCTGCTCTGTACATTGGTGAGATCAAGAGAGATTCGCGCCGGATCTTCCTGCGTAAAGCCTGTGGGCTCTGGGGGCGCGGCATCGAAGTCCAGTCTTACCTCAAGGCTGTTACCTGGCAGATTGGCAAACCCGATGCTCTGCAGGGTCACCGGTTCCTGCGCCTGAATCGACTGCAGACTCAGACAGGCAAGCAGTAACGGCAAACACCATGTCCAGACGGCGCTTAAGCCCGGAATCCTGACCGTTGAAGTCATCGTTGCTGTAGACATTTTTATCACCTGAAAATGCTGCGAAATTTTTCGCTGCGAATAAAAACCTGTTGTATTGCATCTCATACGGACAGTAACTACCCACTGCAACCAGGCCTCTGCAGGCAACTGGCATCAGCGCTCCAAGGCCAGCGTTCGCGGCCTTTCCACCCATCCACCATCCCCTGAGGGGGCTAGCTCTACGATGGACACTTCTTCCGGCGTCACCTGCACCACGCGACCATGATTGCGGCCCAGATAGCTACCACTTCCGATCCGATGAATCATCCCTAGGTCATCGCGGATCAAAGCGATGTAGGCGTCGCCACGACTGATCATTCCGACCATGCTCAATGCGGTTAAAGCAAAGCTCTCCAGTGGCTCTGGCGTTCGGTTGAAATCCGGCTGCACGGTGCTCGTCGACTCCACTCCGACCCCAGTCCCTGCCATCACCGGCACATCGAACGGGCCACGCATGGACGCGGCACTGTAGGTGAAGGCCTCATAGGGAAGAAAGACCGGCATCGGCTCCACCGGCGCACCTGGGCGCATCGACACGTCGATCACGAACTGCTGCAAATCGGCCATGCCGTCATTGCGCGAACATGCAGCCAGCACGAAACACAGCAGACTCAACATGGAAAAACGGCACCAGCGCAAGTTGCTGGAGTTACGGCGCGGGAGCAGACGCATCAGACACTTCCTCCTCTTCTTCCGTGCCGTAGCGGTACGTCTTGGCGGTAATTGTCATCGTCAGCAGACTGCGACTCGCCGCAGCGATGATCGAGAAGTCATGCAGTGTCACGATCCTCGCCAGACTGGCAACGCCGCTCACAAAAGTACCGAAGTCGTGGTAGTTGCCAAGCACTTCCACCTGAATAGGTTGCTCGATATAGAATTCAAGCGCTACTTCCGGGTCCAGTTCGATGCGGGAGAAGGACAAACTGGCGCCCAACCCCGTCTCGGTGATTTCATCCACAAGATCCGGAACCTCAGTCTGGCTGGGCAATTGCCGCAGCAATTCAGAGAAGGCTTCCTCCATCTGCACGGTTTGGGCCTTGTATTCTTCGAGATTGGCGGCCATCACGGCCTTCTGTTCATACTCGATGCGCAGCGTCGCCTCTTCGGCTGCCCAGCGCTCCAGGGCCGATTGCAGATTGCGGATATCAAACCAGAAACCAAGCCCCAGGCAGAGTACGAATACCACTAGCGTGATGACGAATTTGACGACGCCCGGCCAGACCCCAATCGAGTCCAGATCGCTGAGATTGTCCCAGTCGAAGCTCTGCAGCTCCTTGATCAATCCTTTTATTGGCGTCATGTCACTGCCCCTGTTCCCGCAAAGGTTCCTGCAGAACCAGAGTGAGTGAGAATGCATTGGCAGCGCGCTGCTCTGAGTTCACGTCGGCACTGGCCGCCGAAATCTGTTGGAGACTGGGATTCACAAACCATTCGGAATCATCCAGGCGGCGCATCAGCTCAGACACTTTGTTATTGGACTCGGCAATGCCCTCAATCTCCAGAGTGCTGTCCGTTCGCACCAGAGTATTGAAATAGACACCGGTCGGCAGGGCTTTCACCAATTCGTCAAAGATCCGCACGATGACAGGCCGCGAGCCCTGCAGATCTTGAATGACCTCCATCCTCGCGCTGATCTGCTCCTTTTGCTGCTTCAGGAGATTGATTTCCTCAATGCGGGCATCCAGCACCAGTATCTGTTGACGCAGGAATTCATTACGCGATTGTTGATAACGGATATCACCACGGAAGCCGCGATCGACGAGAAAAAGGATGCCACCAGCGATGATCACGACACCAAGCAGCATGACCATAAACTCGCGCCTGCGCTCTTCACGCAGCTGTTCCCGCCAGGGAAGTAGGTTAATGCGAGCCATAGTCAGTACCTGCTCCTCATCGCCAGGCCACAGGCAATCATCAGGGAAGGGGCATCATTGATCAGCATGGTTCTGTTAACTCTGGGCCCCATGGCAAGATTGGCGAAAGGGTTAGCCACCAAAACAGGTGTGGAGAGGTGCTCACGAACCAGTTCACTCAATCCATCCACTGCCGCGATGCCACCGGCCAGCACTATATAGTCCACATCGTTGAACTGGCTTGAGGAGAAAAAAAACTGCAGCGAACGGCTGACCTGCTGCACCGCAGCATCCTTAAAGGGTGCCAGAATTTCATTTTCATACTCCGACGGCAGATTGCCACGTTTGATCGCCGTTTCTGCCTCTATAGCAGAGAGGCCGAAGCGCCGCTGCACATCTTCCACCAACTGCCTGCCTCCGAAGAGCTGTTCGCGGGTATAAATGGTCTTTCCATTTGCCAATACATGCAATGTTGTCGTTGTCGCCCCTATGTCCAGAATGGCAACAATATGAATATCACTCCCACTTAGTTGCGGTGCTAGCAGCGAATATGCTCTTTCCATCGCGCAGGCCTCGATATCAACCACCTTGGCGATAAGTCTTCCGGCCTCAAGCGCTGCTACTCGTGACTCAACATTCTCCTTGCGGCAGGCAGCTAACAACACTTCCACAAAATCCGAATTGTTGTCAGTGGACTCCTGACGCTCGAAATCAATAGCCACTTCGCTTAATGGATGGGAATGTACTGGTCTGCCTCGACGATTATCTGGTTTTCCATCTCGGAATCAGTCAGCGCGGCATTCATCTCTATGATCTTGGTGATAACGGCTGAACCCGCTACCGCGATAGCAGCCTCTTTGGTGGAGGGCTTTAGTATGGAGATGGCATGACGGATATTTTCGCCAACGGCATCAATATCATTGATGTTTTTTTCAACCACCGCATTCGGAGGAAGTTGCCTTATTACGTAGTTTTCAATCTTGTATTTTCCACCACGCAGGCTTAGCTCAAGCAGCTTCACGGCAGAGGAACTGATGTCCACGCCCAGCAGGGTCTTCGATTTTCTACCCAGGATTCCCAGCACGTTTGCAATTCCGGATGTCGATGTTTTAGCCTGATTTTGTAAAGTCGAAATGCTCTGCCTGTCAGTATAGCGGCAAACGTGAAAACGAGCAGACTGACGCCATTTTTAGTCACGAAATTAGATCAAAACAAATTTATATATAATATTCAAAAGATTATATGCCTATCTCAATAAATAACCTTATGTTGCAAACCAGGTCAAGTTTTTGAACTTCTGTTTGACCTAGTTCACAGTCTGATCATCTTTGTTATTTCATGGGGACAACACTGCAACCATCTACAATCCGACATGGATAAAAGTTACTAAAATATTGAAATAATTAATTTTAGTTTCTTAAATACGAAAATATCCGGCGCGGCGGCACCCCTCAAAAACGAGCTCTCGATGCGCAACTTACCCGACAGAAACACTCAACATTGACCCGCTGCATGGGTATATAATGCCACTGTGAATACAGCCAGCCCATGATGAGTGCGCCATGAACAGCCCTTTTTGGGGAAGATAGCCCATCATCTGCAGGTCTCAGCTAAAACTGTATCGCCATGAGTTTTCACTAAAATAGCGACCCCATCCGTGATCATCAGGCTAAAAAAGGTATTCAGGACACTGTTCTGGTTTGGCATTTTCTGCGCCAGCGGGGGTGTCATGGTGGCTGCGGCTGCATTCCTGTATCTGTCTCCCCAGTTGCCATCGGCAGAGTCTTATCGTCATGTGCAGCTGGAAACACCACTGCGAATCCTGACTGCCGACAATCGGCTGATCGACGAGATCGGCATCCGTCGCGATCCCGTTCCCTTCGACGAAATTCCAACGATGATGATCAACGCCGTCATCGCCAGCGAGGATCCGCGCTTCTATTCCCACCCCGGCGTGGACATATTTGGCCTCATGCGCGGATTCTACGGCTTCGTGCGCGGTGTCAATCTGGGCGGCGGCAGTACCATCACCATGCAACTGGCCAACAACATCTCATTCGACAGTGACACCGTTTACGCCCGCAAGCTCAAGGAGATTCCCTTCGCTCTGCGCATCCAGCGCGAGCTGAGCAAAGAAGAGATCATCACGCTTTATCTCAATCTGATCTACTTCGGTTCCGGCGCCGATGGAATCAATGCTGCTGCGTTTGCCTATTACGGCAAACCGATCGCTGAACTGGAACTCCATCAGTTTGCAATGCTCACGTCGGTTTTGCCGTGTCCGTCCCCGTGCAATCCAATCACCGATCCCGAGCGCGCCACCACACGCCGCAATGTAGTACTGACCAAGATGTACGAACAGCGGATGATTAGTCGCGATGAGTACGAAGCAGCAAGCAGCACTTCGGACAATGCCCGCCGCCACAGTCGCAGGATTGAAATCAGTGCGCCCTATGTTGCAGAAATGGTAAGGCAGGAGCTGTACCAGCAATACGGCGAAGACATCTATCGCAAGGGCTTCGAAGTCACCACCACCATCCATAGTGATAAGCAACTCGTGGCCAACCGCGCCCTGACCAATGGCCTTGAAGAGTATTACGACAAGCGCCACGGCTACCGTGGTACGGAAGGATTTGTACCCGCGGCAGCCGACGATCCCCTGCCCGCCTGGCTGGAAGCCCTGGAAGCTAAATCCGTGGTTGGCAATCAGCATCCCGCTATCGTCACTCATGTAGGGGATCGTGAAATCAAGGCATTGCTGCGGGATGGCAGCATCGTGGACATCGGCTGGGACGGCCTGAGTTGGGCCGCACCATTCGTGGATAGAAGCAACGCCTGGCCGAGGCCTCAACAAGCCCGGGAAATCGTCAAGACTGGCGACGTGATCCGCATCAAGCTGATGCCCGATAATCGGTGGGCGCTTGGTCAGATTCCGGAGTTGCAGGGTGCGCTGGTATCAGTCTCTCCCGATAACGGTGACATTCTCGCCCTGATCGGTGGCTATGACTTCGGCTACAGTCAGGTAAACCGTGCCACCACCCCAAGACCTCCTGGATCTGGCTTCAAACCATTCCTGTACGGCACAGCCCTGGAGAATGGCTATACCGCAGCAAGCACCATCAATGATGCCCCGTTCACAAGAGGTGACTATCGGCCACGAAATTTCGAAAACAATTTCGTCGGTCCGATCACGCTGCGCTATGCACTGACCAACTCACGCAATGTCCCTGCGGTGCGACTGTATGATCAACTGGAGTCAGATCTGCTGTTCCCTTTCGCCAAACGCTTCGGCTTCCACACCGAAAATTTCCCGCCCAATGACCTGACCATCGCACTGGGTAGTCAAGACGTACAGCCGCTGGAGATGGCGATTGGCTATGCAACCATCGCCAATGGCGGGCAAAAAGTGGAGCCGACACTCATCAAACAGATCAAGACCGTCGAGGGCATGATTCCACGACCCGCACAGCCCGTCGCCTGTGATGCAGATTGTCAACAGAACTTTGCACAGAACAGCATCGCCCTAAACGGAGAGTCAACTGGCCAGCAACTGGTGCCAGCACCTCAGGTGGTGGATCCCCGGATCACCTACATCCTGGGCAGCATGATGCGCTCCGTGATCGAGGAAGGCAGTGGTCGCCGCGTCGGTAGAGAGATTGACCGTAAGGATCTGATGGGCAAGACGGGCACTACCAATGGCCCTTCCGAACTTTGGTTCACCGGTTTCAACAGGGATATTTCCACCAGCGTGTTCATTGGCTTCGACCAGCCACAGATGATGGGGGAAAGTGAACAGGGCGCGACGGTACCAGTGCCGATCTGGATCGACTACATGAAGACTGTGCTGGAAGGTATGCCCGAACGCATGATGGCGCGACCGGACGGTCTGGTGGATAGACTGATAGACAAAAAAACCGGCCGCAGTGCACGCCCAGGCCAGGCCAACACCATGTTCGAGGTGTTCATGGAAGAGAATGCGCCGCTCACCACAGAAATCCGCCAGCCTGCCATAACTCGTGAGACCCGAGAGACTCAAGATACCCGCGACGTCCGCGATACCGATGAAGAACCTAACATCGAGATATTATTCTGATCGACAGCCCACGTTTACCTGCAAACTAAAAATTCAAAAACACAAAAAGGCGTCAGAGGAAACTCTGACGCCTTTTACATATCCGCGAAACGGAAATCGAGATTATTTCAGTGTGCGTGAACCAAAACGCTTGTTGAAGCGATCAACGCGACCACCAGCATCCAGGGTCTTCTGCTTGCCGGTATAGAACGGGTGGCAGTCCGAGCACACGTCCACAAGAATGTCCTTGCCCAGTGTGGAGCGAGTCTTCAGGACATTGCCACAGCTGCAGGTTGCACTCATGTCTACATAATTGGGGTGGATATTCGGTTTCATGCCTGGACCTCGTTATTGGTATTTCACTGGTATCGCCACAGAGGGACCGGCGTTAACAACGCCCACTGCCAGCGAAACGGGGGTGCATTCTACCAAAGAGGCGCGCATTGGCAATAGTGGCACACAGAGATATTTGGCGCAAATCAACGCGGGGAGAGGCCTTCCTGAATGAGTTTATGGTTCTTCACCACTTCTCGCATGACGCGCTCCAGTATCTCAGCGACCAGGTCAGCGTTGACGCCATGCTGGTCACAGATCTGACGAATGTCCGCAAGCTTGCTGTTTTCCCGGTCGGGATCAAGCGCCTGCAAACCGTGCTGAGCCTTCAGTTCGCCCACCCGCCTGGTCAGAGCAAACCGATTCGCAAGCAACAGCACCAGTCCGTGATCGATCCGGTCAATTTGCTCTCTCACCAATAACAGTTCTGCGGGAACGGGCTCGCCGGCCATCGTTTGACTCCATGAATCCATGCGGGATGCGCTCGGGGCGCCGTGACTTGCGCCGGAGTATAAACCAATTCCTCCTCCCCGGCACCGTAAGGAACCGACTTCAGAAAGTCCGTCCGACACCCTGCGCGACGGAGGTTGCGGTCGGTCGTGCAATGCCCTTACCATGGCCCGAGCGAATCCCGGTAGACCCACTCCTGTTATGCAGACTGCTGTCCCACCTATGCCCAACTCAGCCCCATCCAGGCATTCCCATTCTTCAAGGGTAATTCTGCGCCTGGCTGTTCCGTCACCGTTACGCAGGCTGTTTGACTACCTCCCCCCCGCCGACGCTACCGAGGAACAGATTACAAGACTGCAGCCGGGCGTTCGCGTCTGTGTGCCATTCGGGGCACGTACACTGGTGGCAGTGCTGGTGTCCGTAG
The DNA here is from genome assembly GCA_903862645.1 of uncultured Gammaproteobacteria bacterium. Taxonomy (GTDB): domain Bacteria; phylum Pseudomonadota; class Gammaproteobacteria; order Pseudomonadales; family Pseudohongiellaceae; genus UBA5078. The sequence continues at coordinate 15,662 of CAIOZF010000182.1, read as the reverse complement.
AGACAGAGACATCGGTCGAGCACTCGAAATTGCGCCATGCTGGGGAGATTCTCGACATCGCCCCTGTGCTGCCAAAGGCACTCCTGGAACTGACGCTGTGGGCCGCACAGTATTATCAACACCCTCAGGGGGAAGTATTCAGCACCATGCTGCCGGCACTGTTGCGACAGGGTCGGCCGGCAACTCACCCAGGACGTAAAGTCTGGTATCTCAGCGTTCAGGGCAAAGGGTTGTCACCAGATGCCCTACCCCGCGCGCCGCGCCAACGGGAAATTGTGGATTTCCTGACCGAGCATGGTGAACTGGACAAAGAATCCATCGCCGAGCTTGGAATATCTGCTGCCGGATTGAACGCCCTGCTTAAGGCTGGACTCGTCGAAACAGGTGAACGACCGCGTCCTCTTTCCCTGGGTCCGGGCCATCAGATCACCGCCCGGGAAGACGAACTTGCCCTCAATGCCGAGCAGCAGTTGGCGGTCGACGCAATTCGCGCCACGATCGGAACCTTCAGCTGCACGCTCCTGGACGGGGTGACAGGCAGTGGCAAAACTGAGGTTTATCTGCAAGTCATTGCCGCAGTTCTGCGGCAGTCCAGACAAGCACTGGTGCTGGTCCCGGAAATCAGCCTGACGCCCCAGACTATCAGCCGGTTCCGCAAGCGCTTCCAATGCCGGATTGCTGTGCTGCACTCCGGGCTCACAGATGCTGAGCGCCTGCAGGCCTGGCTCGAGGCGCGCGACGGCCTGGCCGCGATCGTCATCGGCACACGCTCTGCCCTGTTCACGCCATTGGCCCGACCCGGCATCATCATCGTCGACGAAGAACACGACAGCTCCTTCAAACAACAGGACGGTTTCCGTTACTCGGCTCGCGACCTCGCCATTGTGCGGGCTCGCAGCGAGAACATCGGGGTGGTGTTGGGGTCGGCAACGCCCAGTCTGGAAACACTGCATAACGCGCTCAGCGGGCGCTACCAGCACCTGCAGCTAACCGAGCGCGCCGGCGTCGCGGAACGGCCGACGCTGCGCTTGCTGGACACCACCAATGAGGCCCTGCAGGAAGGCTTTTCCGGGCCGCTACTGCAGGACATTGCGGACCATCTTGAGCGCGGCAATCAGGTACTGGTATTCCTCAACCGCCGCGGCTTCGCCCCCACCCTGCAATGCGCCGATTGCGGCTGGATAGCCGAATGTCAGCGCTGCGATGCCCGACTGACGCTGCACAAGAGCCCCCCACATCTACGCTGCCATCACTGCGACGCCCGCAAGGCGGTCGATCGGTATTGTCCCCAGTGCAAATCGAAGCATTTGCAGGCCCTGGGGCTTGGCACTGAACGCAGCGAGGGGGTACTGACGCGCCTGTTCCCTGGCACGCGGGTTCTGCGCGTAGACCGTGATACCACACGACGCAAGAACGAACTGGATGTGCTGCTCAACGAGGTGCATCGGGGCGAGCCCTGCATCCTGATCGGCACTCAGATGCTCGCCAAGGGCCACCACTTCCCCTGCGTCACGCTGGTGGCAGTACTCGACGCGGACGCCGGACTGTTCAGCGCCGACTTTCGTGGCCAGGAGCATACGGCGCAACTGTTGATGCAAGTCGCTGGCAGGGCGGGCCGCGCCGGACAGCCAGGAGAGGTTGTCATCCAGACCCGCCACGCCAATCACAACACGCTGCAGGCCCTGACGCTGCGTGGCTACGGCAGCTTCGCCAGAACAATTCTCGCGGAACGTCAAGCCGCTGCCATGCCGCCATTCTCTCACCTGGCGTTGCTCCGGGCAGAGGCCACCGACTTCAGAAATCCGGAGCTGTTTCTCGCCAGTGTCCGCCAATGTGCAGAAACACTGCTCGCCCGGTCGGAGCCCAGGCTGGTCACACTGATGGGGCCATTGCCAGCCCCGATGGAGAAGCGGGCCGGAAAGTTTCGTGCACAACTACAACTGCAATCCGAGCAACGGCCAGCACTGCAGCACCTGCTCGGTCAGCTCTGCACGGAACTAGAAACCATGAAAGAGAGCCGCAGCGTCCGCTGGTCTGTCGATGTCGATCCCCAGGATATGATCTGAGTTACAGGCATCACCGCATACCGCGTCAGGAATAAGGCTGGTTGCATGCCGGGTTTTTCAGGATAATGGCTAGCACAGTCCGCTCACCCTGTTACAGAGACAGTCATGGCCCACGATTTCGCCAAAACCAGAACCCGCAAAGCGCCCGAGCAGAAGCGCCAGGAACCAGCTCCGCAACCCGCCAAAGGCCTGCTGCTTACCGGTCTGTTGACGGGGCTGACTCTAGGGCTGTTCATCGGATTTCTGATTTATATCTCTGGAATGCTGCCTCCCGTGAGCCCCATGGCGGATGTCAACGACAGCAGCAGTGCGGAGGAGTTGGCCGCCGCCCAGCAGCGTCGCAATGAAGAACTGGAGCAGGCCGCCGCCCGCCTGCAGCTGGAGTTCTACAAGGAACTACCCAATTACGAAATGGTTGTCGACGGCACCCCGACGGCTGTGGTCGCCACCAATGCCATCACCGCCACTGAAGCAGAGCAGGCCATTGCACTGGCTCAGAGTCAGGCGCAGGCTGCCGCGCAATCTCTGGCCACTGCGCAGGGTCCGACTGCTGGTGTTGCGCAGAGCGGCACCCTCGTGGAGAGCAGCACCGTGACCACCCCTGCCCTGAACAACGCCACTCAAGACACCGCCGCACCATCGACAGCAGCGCCGGCAATAACACCAATCCTACCGATCGCGGCGCAACCTGGTGAACCCAGCTACATGATTCAGGCAGGCGCCTTTCAACAGGAGGCCGCTGCCGTCGCGCAAACCATGCGCCTGAATGCCTTGGGACTGGAGGCTCGCGTCAAGAAGGAAGCTCTGCTCGGGCAGACCCTGTTCCTGGTGCAGTCCGGACCCTACAGTTCGCGCGATCAGCTCAGCCAGCTGGAGCGGGTTCTACGCAGCAACGGCATCGATAGCATGCGTATCGGAGTAAGTCAGTAACCCCCCTTGTAGTGGTGTGTGTCAGCACGGTCAGACCACACGCCTTCCCAACACCGGCACTCGCACCGGCAGGAGCTTCAGATTGGAACAACTTCACGGCACCACTATCCTTTCCGTCAGACGCAACAACAAGGTTGTCGTCGGCGGTGACGGTCAGGTCTCCCAGGGCAACACCATCATGAAGGGCAACGCGCGCAAGGTGCGTCGCCTTTACAAGGATCAGGTGATTGCGGGATTTGCCGGCGGTACGGCCGACGCTTTCACACTGTTCGAGCGCTTTGAGGAGATGCTGGAGAAACACCACGGCAAACTGGTGCGCTCCGCAGTGGAGCTTGCCAAGCTGTGGCGTACTGACCGCGCACTGCGCCGCCTGGAGGCATTGCTGCTGGTCGCCGACCGCGAGGCATCACTGCTCATCACCGGCAACGGGGACGTAATCGAGCCGGAGGAAGGCATCATGGCCATTGGTTCGGGTGGCAGCTTCGCCCTCTCCGCAGCACGAGCCCTCTATCGGCATTCCGAGCTGGATGCCCGAGTCATCGTAGAGAAAAGCCTGATCATCGCCGGCGAAATCTGCGTCTATACTAATCAGAACCACACCATCGAAGAGCTGGAATTTTCAGCATATAACCCCATTAGCACTCCTACTTAACATCCACAGCAAACGGCATCCATGCCGTCAGCAGCGCATTCAGGAACACAATCGCATGTCCTCCATGACACCAAGAGAAATCGCGTCGGAACTCGACAGATATATCGTCGGCCAGAACGCCGCCAAACGCGCTGTCGCCATTGCCCTGCGCAATCGCTGGCGCCGCATGCAGCTCAATGAAAATATCCGTCAGGAAATCACGCCGAAGAACATTCTGATGATCGGACCGACCGGAGTTGGCAAGACAGAGATCGCCCGTCGCCTCGCCAAGCTCGCCAATGCCCCTTTCATCAAGGTCGAAGCTACGAAGTTCACCGAGGTAGGCTATGTTGGGCGTGACGTCGACTCTATCATTCGCGACCTCATCGAGGTCGCGGTGAAGATGCTGCGTGAGGATCAGATCCGCAAGGTCCAGCACATAGCCGAGGACGCCGCCGAAGATCGCATCCTGGACGCCCTGCTCCCACAGCCCAGAGGTGACGGCGAGCACGACAGCACCGACCGCACAGCGTCCACCACCAGGCAGATTTTCCGCAAGAAACTGCGCGAAGGCGAACTGGACGACAAGGAGATCGAGATCAAGGTAGCTGACTCCGTCACAGGCGTCGAAATCATGGCGCCACCTGGACTGGAAGAAATGACCAGTCAGCTCAAAAACATGTTCTCCACCATGAACACCGGCAAGAAGAAGACGCGCCGCATGCCAATCAAGGCCGCCTTCAAACTACTCAAAGACGAAGAAGCTGCCAAGCTGGTCAACGAGGAAGAGATTCGCAGTCGTGCCATCGAAGCCACTGAGCAGACCGGCATCGTCTTCATCGACGAGATCGACAAGGTCACCGTGCGCAATGACTCCGGCAACAGCGGCGTGTCCCGGGAGGGCGTGCAGCGCGACCTGCTGCCCCTGATCGAGGGCTCCACCATCACTACCAAGTACGGCAGCGTGAAGACCGACCACATCCTGTTCATCGCCTCGGGAGCATTCCATCTCTCCAGGCCCTCGGACCTGATCCCGGAACTACAGGGAAGACTGCCGATCCGCGTCGAACTGCAGGCGCTGACCGCTCACGATTTCGAACGCATTCTGTCCGAGCCTAACTGCTCGCTCACCGAGCAGTATCAGGCCCTTCTGGGCACCGAAAATCTGCATGTCAGTTTCACTCAGGACGGCATCGCCCGCATCGCCGAGACGGCCTTCCAGGTCAACGAGCGTACCGAAAATATCGGCGCCCGCCGCCTGCACACCATCATGGAGCGCCTGCTGGAGGAGGTCTCCTTCACGGCGTCAGATGTCGGCATCGGCGCCAACAAGGAACTGGTCATTGATGCGGCGTATGTCGACAAGCAGCTCGCCGAGTTGGCCAGAGACGAAGATCTCAGCCGATTCATTCTGTAAGACACACGGGCGGGTGAAAGCACCACGACCGTTTTAGGGAAACAAGACAGCATGGCTGACTCTCCGACAGAAATTCATTTGCGCCGCCGCTCTGGTCTGCTTGAGTTGGCCTATGCAGATGGCAGTAGTTTTGCCTTGGGCGCAGAATTTCTGCGCGTGCATTCCCCTTCCGCTGATGTCCGCGGGCATGGCAAGGGTCAGAGTGTGCTGCAGACAGGCAAGCGCAACGTGGGGCTGCTGAGCATAGAACCGGTCGGTTACTACGCACTCAAGCTCGTCTTCAGCGATGGTCACGATTCCGGGCTCTACAGCTGGGATTACCTCCACGAACTGTGTACAAGTCAGGAAGCGATTTGGCAGGAGTACCTGCAAAAGCTGCAGGAGGCTGGGGCAAGTCGTGATCCGGCGCCCTTCTATCCGGCTGCTACCAGCAAGGCTTCATTGTCAGAGCAGGTGCAAGTGATTACCATACAGCCGCGGTCGCCACTCTAAACTTGAATACAGCCCGAAATTCCCAAATCCAAGCCACTGGCCTTGTCTGCCAGCAGGAAAGCACTATGTCAGGCCAGACCAATCCCGGCGATCAACAACCCGGTGACAGTCAGAACAGCGCCCCGAACACGCCGCGCACCACCCACTTCGGCTACCAGCAAGTACCGGTCGAGGAGAAGGTCGCGCGAGTCGGTCAGGTATTCCATTCCGTGGCCAGCAAATACGACGTGATGAATGATCTGATGTCGCTGGGCACCCATCGTCTGATCAAGCGCTTCACAGTCGAGCTGAGCGGTATCCGTGAAGGCCATCGCGTTCTGGACCTGGCAGGTGGCACCGGCGATTTCAGCATTCGCTTCTCCTCGCTGGTCGGCCGCACGGGTCAGGTGGTGCTGGCCGACATCAACGCCTCCATGCTGAGCGTCGGGCGCGACCGCCTTACCGACAAGGGCATTACCGGCAATGTGAACTATGCCCAGGTCAACGCCGAATGCCTGCCCTTTGCCGACAATACTTTCGACTGCATCTGCATTGCGTATGGCCTGCGCAACGTCACTGACAAGGACGCGGCACTGCGCTCCATGTACCGGGTTCTGAAACCGGGCGGACGCGCCATGGTGCTGGAATTTTCCAAGCCTCGCAGCGAACTGGTCAGCAAGGCCTACGATGGTTACTCGGCCTTGTGGCCAATCGTCGGCAAGCTGGTCACCGGCGACGCGGACAGCTATCGCTACCTGGTGGAGTCCATCCGCATGCATCCGGATCAGGTCACGCTCAAGAAAATGATGGAAGACGCCGGTTTTACAGACTGCCGCTATCACGATGTCATGGGCGGCATCTGCGCCATCCATCTGGGTTTCAAATCACCGCATGCCAGCTGACTGGCGGCCACAGGATTCGCGATGAACCACCTCGTCAGTTCCGCCTTCTGTGCCCCTGTCGAAGCCTTGTTGAACGGCCTGCTCGCGCAAGACTCTGACACTGCGCGCCGACTGGCACGCCATCATGGCAAGGCGGTCCGAGTGGCATGCACCGCACCCTTGCAGTGGCAAGTGTTTGTTCTCGTTCAAGAAGAGCGGCTGTCCATTCGCAGCATCTACGAGCCCGCGCCTCAGGCAGAGATCGCCGCCTCCGCCAGCGCCTTCAGCCGCGTGCTGCTAGGCGGCGCGCAGACCGACGCCCTCTTCTCCCCCGACATCCGGCTGGGGGGCGACACCCACCTGATTCAGGATCTGCAGCAGATCCTGCGCGATCTGGAGGTGGACTGGGAGCATCACTTCTCCGCAGCTTTCGGCGATGTCGCCACTCATCAGCTGAGCCAGTTCTTCGGCAAGGCGCTCGAATGGACCGCGCAGACGCGCAAGACACTGATCGCCGATGTCGAGGAATATCTGCACGAGGAGGCGCGCTTGTTGCCCGGCTCCAGCGAGATAACCCATTTCAGCAGTCGCGTCGATGAACTGCGGCTGGCGATTGATCGTATACATGCACGTCAACAACGTTTGCTGCAAAAGCTGCAAAGATGTGGGAGCGAGCCCGCTCACGAATGATTTCAGCGGTCGTCAGCCTCGGGCAGGTCCGCTCCCACAGGTATCTCGATGAGGCAATATGCCGCAGCGCTTGTATTCGACAAACAGAGTAGGATAATCCCACAACGACACGCGTATTCCATGCAGCACGCACCGCACGACAGCGGCGGACAATCAATCAGGAGACTATGAGAATGAATACCATCGACGGCTTCAAACTGGCGACTTCCGCAGCCGCTCTACTGGTGGCGGGTGCCGCACTGTCTGCTGATGTAAACGCTCAAGAGTCAGCAGGTCCGGTCAAAGTCAGCCAGTGCCAGGGCCTGACATCCTGCCACGGCCAGAGCGCCTGCAAGGGTTTCGGCAATGACGCGGGCGCGGGCAAGAACTCCTGCAGCGGCATGGGCTTTGTAAGCTTCTCCAGTGGTCACGCCATGGTTTCCAAGAGCTTCTGCGACAAGCTGGGGGGCAAGGAAGTCGCTTCCGTTGCCGCCGCTCCAGTTGCTGCCGTCGCCGAGGGTGTGCAGGTCGCCTATTGCAACGACCTCTTCACCTGCAACACGTTCAGTGCCTGCAACGGCAACGGCAACGCCAACTGTGCCGGCAAGAACAGCTGTCACGGCATTGGCTTCGTGGCGATTGCGACTGGCGACATGAAATTGTCCGAACAACTGTGCGGCAAACTGGGTGGCAACCTGATCTCTGAACTGTGATCACGCTTCATGGGTTGGTTGACGGAGCTTTCTGATGCTTGGCTATGGGGTGGGTCTGCGCAGTGTGCATTATGACTACGTCCTGACCCACTGGCCGGACGTCGACTGGTTCGAGCTGATCACGGAAAATTACCTCGCTCCCGGCGGCAGACCCCGCGCTATCCTGCGCCAGGTGCGTGAACGCTACCCGGTTGTGCTGCACGGTCTGTCATTCAATATCGGCTCCCACGAATCCCTGGATTTTCACTATCTCAACCAGCTCAAACGCCTGATCGCCGAGATCGAGCCGGAATGGGTGTCCGATCACCTGTGCTGGACCGGCATCAACGGCTTCACTTCCCACGACCTGCTGCCAATCTCTTACACCGATGCCAACCTGCAACTCAGTGTCGACAAGGTCAACCAGATTCAGGACATTCTGCAGCGCAAAATCGTGCTGGAGAACCCGTCGATTTACATCGCCTTTCGCTCCAGCACTATGAGTGAGCCGGAGTTCATCAACGCGCTGGTACGTCGAACCGGCTGCGAGGTGCTGCTGGACGTCAACAACGTCTATGTCAGCGGCTTCAATCTTGGTTTCAATCCATATGCCTATGTCGATGCTTTGATCCCCGCTGCCATCAGGCAGTTTCATCTGGCCGGCCACACCAACAATACCACCCACATCATCGACACCCATGACCACCCGGTTTGCGATGACGTCTGGCAGCTTTATCGCTACGCCTGCCAGCGCTTCGGCCCGGTAGCCACCCTGCTGGAGCGCGACGACCACATCCCACCGCTTCCGGAGTTGCTGGCGGAGTTGCAACAGGCTCGTCTTGTGCAGGAATCGGTCACCCGACCCACCTCCGAAGTTCTCCTGCCTGCGGCGGCTGGACTGCGCCCATGAGCTGGCGTCAGGAACAGGAGCAATTCTGGGACTGGATCAGTCATCCACAGGATCTGAGCATCGACGCCGAACGAATAGCCGATCTGCTTGCGCCGCACAGCCAGCTGTCCCAGGCCGAAGCACTCTCGATCTACAACAACGCCTACCATCAACGCCTGGTCGAGGTGTCCAGCGCCTTGTTCCCCGTGCTGTTCAACACCTTGGGACGCGAACTCTATACCCAGCTGTGGATCGGTTACATGAGCCAATACCCACCCCGCAACGGCCCGATTCACCGGGTCGGGGAATCTATGCGTGAGTATCTGCGCAAGCACGACCAGTTCCGCCCGCTGCCAGCGGTGGCCGATATAGTAAGTCTGGAGTCTCTGCTCATTGCACTCTTCGATCTGGCCGACGAGGAAACCTGCACACTGAGTCAGTTGCAGGCGCTGCCCGCCACCGACTGGCCGCAGATGCGCTGGCAGGCAAAGAAAGACTGGGCGCTATTGAACAGTCGCTTCGATCTGGAGAAGTACTGGCGGCAGATGCAGGCGCATACCGACAGTGGTGGCCAGCCCGGTGAAACCGCTTTTGGTATCGATCTGATCACCAACCCAATTACAACATCGACCCCTGCCAGCGATTCTGCGATCCAGGAAGAGGTAGATCGCGGGCAGGGCCCACTCCCCCAGGGGCTGGCGAATATTCTGGTGTTTCGGCGTCAGCACCGCATGCAATTCCAGACTATCGGCGCACCTCTGGCCGTGTTTCTGACCGCTATTCAGGCTGACCAGGACTTCGCCGAAATCTGCAGCCAGCTGGCCACCGCATTCCCCGAGGAAGACATCCCGGCGTTGAGCCTCAAACAGCTGCTCAAGGCTATCGAGCTGGAGTTGCTCGCCGCGCGGCCAGCAAAGTGACAACGGCCCCTTGTCGCCACCCCGGCTAAGTGCTATCTTTGCCGCCCTTTACGAAAAAAATTGTAACCAACTGATTTTTAAACAAATAAATATAACCAACAACCAGTGACCGTGATGGACTTGGGCAGCACCAGTCCCGCATGTCGAAGGCCAGACCCGTGTCGCACATCCCCCGACTCCTGAAGCTCGTCAACACAGCGGCCCGTTACCGCCTCGATCAGGTTGCACCACAGCTGCAACCCGGCGGTCTCGCAGGCGCGCTCTTCAAACTGTGGTGTCTGCCGTGGAGCGCAGGTGCGGCCACTCGGCTCAAACCCGAAGTGCGCTTGCGTCTGGCATTGGAAGAGCTGGGCCCGATCTACATCAAGTTCGGACAGCTGCTGTCCACCCGTAGGGATTTCCTGCCACCGGAACTCGCCGATGAGCTGCAATCCCTTCAGGACAACGTTCCCGGCTTCAGCAGCCCGGGTATTGCCAGCCTGGTCGAGGAGGCACTCGGCAGACCCTGGCAGGAAGTTTTCAGCGAACTCTCTCTCGGACCACTGGCCTCCGCTTCTGTCGCGCAGGTCCACTGCGCTCGCCTGCTCAGCGGCGAAGAAGTGGTCATCAAGGTCATCCGACCCGGCATTGAAAAGACCATAGTCGAGGACATCAAACTCCTGAAGTGGATCGCCAGCCTGGTCGAAAAGCACCTTCCGGTAGGCCGCCGACTGCGGCCGCGCGAGGTCATCGATGACTACGAGAAGATCATCCTCGATGAGCTCAACCTGCTGGCCGAGGGCGCCAATGCCACGCAGTTGCGGCGCAACTTCGAACATTCACCACTGCTCTATGTGCCGAAGGTGCACTGGGAATTTTCGCGCATCAACCTGCTGGTGATGGAGCGCATCTACGGAACCCCGGTGGCAGACATCGACAGCCTGCGCGCCCAGGGCGTCAACCTCAAGAAACTGGCCGAAACCGGCGTGGAGATATTTTTCACGCAAGTGTTCAATCACAGCTTCTTTCACGCCGACATGCACCCCGGCAACATCTTTATTGCCAGACATAGCCCCGAGAACCCGCAGTACATCGCCATCGACTGCGCCATCATTGGCTCACTAAGCAAGAACGATCAGCAATACCTCGCGCGCAACCTGCTGGCCATCTTCCAGCGCGATTACCGCAAGGTCGCGGAACTGCATGTTGAATGCGGCTGGGTGCCCCGCAAAACCAAGGTGCATGAATTCGAGGCGGCGATGCGTTCGGTCTGCGAACCAATCTTCGAGAAGCCTCTCAAGGACATCTCATTTGGCCACCTGCTGGTGCAGCTGTTCCGCACCGCCGGGCGCTTCAATATGGAAGTACAGCCATCGCTGGTGCTGCTGCAAAAGACATTGCTCAATGTGGAAGGCCTCGGTCGTCAGCTCTATCCGGAACTCGATCTATGGACCACAGCGATGCCGTTCCTCGAAGACTGGAATCGTCGCCGCATGCGCCCTACAACCCTGTTCAAAGCGCTGCAAGAAAACGTGCCGGACTGGATCGAACAACTGCCCTATCTGCCACAACTGATGATCGACACATTGACACAATCGAAGCAGCTCACTGCTATCAACGAATCGCTCCAGCAGCGCATCGAAGAAGACGCAATACAGCTACAATTGCAACGTGCCAGGTCGCTGCGCAATGGTCTGATATTGGCTGCCCTTGCCGCCGCCTGCCTGCTGCCACAGTTCAGCACAGTGATGCTGGGAGTGCCTCTACCCAGCCTTCTGCTGGGCGTTGGTGCTGTTTACCTTTTGTGTTTTAAACGCTGACAGAGCATACTACCGGGCATGAAAGTGGCAGCAGAATCAGCATTGACAAAGGATTGGCTCGGCCAGGTGAACTGGAGCAATGAGGGGCTCGTGCCCGTCATTACACAGGATTTCAAGACCTTGCGCGTCCTCACCCACGCCTGGTTGAATCGTGAAGCCTTAGCCCTCGCAGTACAGGAAGGCAGAGCGGTCTATTGGTCGCGCTCACGTCGCAAATTGTGGCGCAAAGGCGAAGAATCCGGTCATGTCCAGAAACTGCATGGCGTGTATCTGGATTGCGATGGCGATACCGTCTGCTACATGGTTGAACAGGTTGGCGGCATCGCCTGCCACACCGGTCGTGAAAGCTGTTTCTACCGTCGTCTTGATGAAGGACATTGGCAGGCCATTGACCCCGTGCTGAAAGATCCCGAAGAAATTTACGCGGGACAACGAGCGGCACCATGAGCGACATACTGATTCAATTGGGCGAGATTCTGGAGCAGCGCAAACAGGCTGATGCTGGCGAATCTTACGTGGCCAGTCTGCACAAGAAAGGGCTCAACAAGATTCTGGAGAAGGTCGGCGAAGAAGCGACCGAGACTATCATCGCTGCCAAGGATGTCGGCAGCACCGGTGATCGCGAGGCCTTGGTGAAAGAGACTGCAGATCTGTGGTTTCACACCCTCGTGATGCTAAGCCATTTGAACATGGGGCCAGAACAGGTGCTCGAAGAATTACGCAAGCGTTTCAACATTTCCGGACTGGTTGAAAAGGCTTCGCGAGCAGAGAACACATAACAAAACCGATCTTCAACATACACCACAGGCTTGCGCAATTTTGCAGACGCGCGAGCCTTGAACACTAGAACCTGGAGGCTACAATGGGTCTTGGCGGAATCAGTATTTGGCAGTTGCTCATCATTCTGGTGATCATTGTCATGCTTTTTGGAACGAAAAAACTACGTAATCTCGGAGCAGATCTTGGCGGCGCTCTCAAAGGCTTCAAGACTGCCATGAAGGAAGACGGCCCTGTTGACGGTGACGATGACGACGAGTCCGTCAAGAAAGTCGGCGGGTCTGCCATGAAGTCCGAAAAGGCGAGCGACAAGGAGTAATTCCTGTCGCTTTTCGCCGCAGCGCATCTTCCGGGTGTGTCGCCTCCTGTATGCCTGTCCTGATGTTGGACTGTCCTGATATTGGATCACGCTGATGTTTGAAATTGGTTTCACGGAACTGGTGCTGGTTGCCATTGTCGCTCTGATTGTGGTCGGGCCTGAGCGCCTGCCCGGTGCAATCAAGACCGCGAGCCTTTGGATAGGCAGGGCCAAGCGCAGCTTTAATCAGGTCAAAACCGAGATTGAAAAAGAGATCAATGCAGACGAGATTCGCCGTCAGTTGCACAACGAGTCTATCCTCGCTGATCTGGCAAAAGCCAAGAAGAAAGCTGACAGCCTGGTGAGTGAAACCCGCAAGAATCTTGATGGCATCAACGCCGAAGTGAATGCTGTTCTGAAGAGCGAAGAAGCGAAACTGGCAGCGAGCAATGCGGAATCCGCTGCAGTGCGTGAGATCACCAGCGCGCCAACCCCGGCCGCACCAGTTGCCAATCCAGCCATTATTGACGAAGACTATGAAGAGCCCGCTGTCGTCAGCATGCCGAAACCTCCAGAGCAGCCCACAACGGCACCGAAACCTCCTGTCGAAGATTTTTACAATAATCCATCAGTCGGTTTGATACAGCTAAAAGGTGGCGTCTTCAGTGCGGCACCGACTACCGAGTCCGATGCGGATCAGCCGAGGAAAGAATGAGCCAGTCCAGGGACCCCAAACCCGGTGGTCAGTTATCCCTTGTGGACCATCTTATCGAACTGCGTGATCGGATCATGAAATCCCTCGTCGCAATCGTGGTGATTTTCCTCAGCCTGTTCTATTTTGCCAATGACATCTACACCTTCGTCGCCGACCCTTTGATCTCCGTGTTGCCCGAGAACATGGGGATGATCGCGATCGATCCTACGGCGCCTTTTCTCGCGCCATTCAAGCTGACATTCTTCGTCTCGCTATGCCTGGCAGCGCCCTATATCCTGTTTCAGGTGTGGTCGTTTATCGCGCCAGGGCTGTACAAAAATGAAAAAGAACTGGCCATTCCACTGTTCATCTCCAGCGTTGTGCTGTTCTATGCCGGCATCGCGTTCGCCTACTACGTCATGTTCGGCCTGGTCTTCTCGTTCTTCGTCTCGGTAGCACCGGAAGGCATCATGGTGACACCGGACATCACCAGCTTCCTGAGCTTCGCTCTGGCAATCTTCTTTGCGTTCGGCATTGCCTTTGAGATTCCCGTCGCCGTATTTCTGGTGATATGGATTGGACTGGTAGAGCCTGAAGATCTGGTCGAGAAACGTCCCTATGTCATTGTGTTCTGCTTCGTAGTGGGCATGCTGTTAACGCCACCCGATCCCTTCAGCCAGACCATGCTTGCACTGCCCATGTGGGGATTGTTTGAGGTGGGAATATTCTGCGGACGTTTCATCAAGAAGAAGCAGGCGGCGCAAGAAGCTGCCGAAGCCAACAACGAAACACCGTAACTTTTTGTGGGAGCGAGCCTGCTCGCGGGTGTAGATTTGGAGTGTAGATTTGGGGTCAGAGTAAAAATACAGTGGTAGAAACCACTGTATTTTTACTCTGACCCCAAATCTACACCCGCAGCAGAAAAGTCACCGGACCATCGTTTTCCAGCGCCACCTTCATATCTGCGCCGAACACTCCTGTCGCCAAGCGAATGCCGCTGCTCGCAGCCTGTTGCACCAGATAGTCATAGAGAGGCTCTGCCAGTGCGGGTGGCATCGCGGACGAAAAACCCGGGCGCAGCCCTTTGTCGGTGGTCGCTGCCAGCGTGAATTGCGACACCAGCAACAGCTCTCCGCCGATATCCAGCAACGACAGATTCATCTTATCGTCCGCATCACCAAAAACTCGATATGAGAGCAGACGATGCAGCAGGCGATCCGCCTTGGCTTCGTCATCATCCTTATCAAGGCCGACCAGCACGACCAAACCCTTACCGATTTCTCCGCGCACTTGGCCATCGATGGTTAGTCGCCCCCAATTCACCCGCTGCAGCAATCCAATCATGACGCGCGCTCGGGACGGAACAGCTTGGCCATTTCGTTGGTGGCTTTGATCAGCGCATCGGTGATGCCCGGCTCCGAGGCAGCATGGCCGGCATCGCGAATGATGTGCAACTCCGAATCCGGCCAGCGTTTGTGCAATGCAGTGGCGTTGTCAATCGGACAGACCACGTCATAGCGGCCATGCACGATGATTCCCGGTATGCCGTGCAGTTTGTCGGCATTGTTGAGGATCTGATCTTTTTCCAGAAACGAATTGTTGACGAAGTAGTGCGCCTCGATACGCGCCAGCGCAATGGCAAAATGCGGGTCGGAAAAGCGATCCACAACGTTCGGATTAACACGCAACGTCGAGCAACAACCTTCCCACAACGACCAGGCTTTAGCCGCGCCCATGCGCGCAATCTCATCCGCGCCAGTCAGACGGCGATGGTAAGCCTTGATCATGTCATACCTCTCCGCCTCGGGAATATGTTGGTAGTAGTCGTCCCAGAAGTCTGGAAAAAGACGACTGGCACCATCCTGATAGAACCATTGCAGATCGATATCACGGCACAAAAATATGCCGCGCAAGACCATCGCCATTACTCTCTCGGGGTGGCACTGTGCATAGACCAGACTGAGTGTGGAGCCCCACGATCCTCCAAACAGCACCCACTTGTCGAGCTGGAGGAACTCGCGAATGGCTTCCATGTCCTGCACGAGCGCTTGCGTGGTGTTGTCGGTAAGTTCAGCGTGCGGAGTGGAACGCCCTGCCCCACGCTGATCGAAGACGATGATGTGATAAACGTCAGGATCGAAGTAACGGCGAGCAGAACCGTCGGTGCCCCCGCCAGGCCCGCCGTGTACGAATACAACAGGAATGCCCGCTGGATTACCGGCCTCTTCCACATGCAATTCGTGCAATGCAGAGACCTTGAGACGATGGGTGGCGTAGGGTTTCAGTTCGGGGAAAAGCAGAAGCATGCGAAGTCCTCAACGATGGACGCCACGTTGAATTGCAGGCGCCGTATGAGGTCAATCTTAGGACAGTTTTTTGACGCTGGCGAATTTGTATGAGTCTGCCCGCGTTAAAAAATGGGGTCAGAGTAAAAATACAGTGGTGTGAACCACTGTATTTTTACTCTGACCCCATTTTTTTCAGCCGCGCGGGCTGCGACCAGCGCGCTTGCGCTCGCTCTCGGTCAG
>CAIOZF010000181.1 GCA_903862645.1 uncultured Gammaproteobacteria bacterium | reverse complement strand
CGCCCATCTTGAGGAACGCGCTTTTCGGAGATATCGAGGCGAGATATGACCTTGATACGCGAGGCGAGTTTGTCTTTGATGGCGAGTGGTGGCTGCGCAATCTCGCGCAAAATGCCATCGACGCGGAATCGAATACGATAGAATTTTTCGTAAGGTTCGAAATGGATATCGGACGCGCCTTCATTGATTGCGTCCATCAGCACTTTTTGCAGAAAGCGGACAACAGGAGCGTCATCGATGTCTGGGGCATTGCTCGCTTCAGCGGATGCCGCCGCAGCCATTGCGTCTTCAAAATCGAGGTTGATGTCCTCGCCAACCAACTCGTTGAGCGTGGTTTCTGCGGTCTGGCCCATTTTTTCCGCAAGCGCCACTAGTTTGTCGTGTTCGACGACCACTGGCTCGACCAACAATTGCGTTTGAAATTTGATCTGATCGATGGCCTGGAAGTTGGTCGGATCGGAGACTGCCACCGTCAGTTTATTGCCACGCTTGTGCAGACCAACAATTCGCAGATTGTGAACCAGCTTCTTGTCGATCAAATCGGCTGGCAATTGCGCAGGGTCAAAGCTGTCCAAATCGACCACTGGTAAGCCAAAGATCTGCGCAGTCGCACCTGCGAGATCGCGGGCGCTCATGGTCTTGCTCAGCAGAAGTTGGTCTAGAAAAGTGCTGTTGGCCGTTGTTGCAGTTTTCGCGAGAGTGTCAGCTTGCTCCGGCCGCAATTTGCCGTTCTGGACTAGGGCGCGAGCTAAGCCGGAGATCGCCGACGCGCCGGAGACTGTATTGCTGACTAATTCCGCCATTAATTGCTATCTGTTCGGGTGGGGTTGCGTGATGGAGCAATTCTCTCGACAAAATCGGCGCATTGAAAACGGAGTTCCGATGATGCCGATAGCGTGTTAGTTTGTAAAGTCTTAGTCTTTTCCAATATGAGATGAGTCTGAGCGGGATGTCGTGTTTCCAACATGACATGAGTCTGAAGCGGTAGCGGCGGATGTTGTTGATCATCACGGTTATGGTGATCAATATGCAAGAAGAGCGGCTCGATAACATCGAGAGCCTGGAGCAGTTTCTGGCTGGTACAGCGGGTGTCTCACCCCTCGTAACGGGCGGCGAAGCCGACCGTCAGGCGTTTGTGCAGCGCGTGCTGGATCGTTTTCAATATGCGCGCCTGGCACGGCGAGACAAAGGCGTGGTGGTGCGCTATCTGGAGCGGATGAGCGGCTACTCGCGCCAGCATCTGGTGCGTCTAATCGGGCGTTTTGTCAGGCATACCCCGCTCGGCCAACGACGTGCTCCCGTGGCTGGATTTTACCGGCGCTACACAGAGGCCGATGTACGCCTGCTGGCGCATACGGACACGCTGCATGACACGCCCAGCGGACTGGCCTCGAAGTGCTTGTTTGAGCGCGCCTGGCAGGTGTACGGCGATGCACGCTACGAGCGGCTGGCGGGCCTCTCTGTGGCACACCTGTACAACCTGCGCGCCTCGCCGACTTATCAGCAGGTCCGGGTCCACTGGCAAGGGACTCGCGCTGGCAAGGCCATATCGATTGGTGTGAGGCGCGCACCGCGTCCCGAAGGGCGTGCCGGTTTTATTCGCATCGACAGCGTCCATCAGGGTGACCACGACGGCTTCAAAGGCGTCTATCACATCAATGCAGTTGACTGCGTGACTCAGTGGGAAGTGATCGCCACATGCGAGAAGATTTCCGAGGCGTACCTGATGCCTGTTCTTGCCGAAATGCTTGCTGCCTTTCCCTTTCGCATTCTTGGTGTCCATGCTGACAACGGTAGCGAATACATCAATCATCGCGTCGCTTCGCTTCTCAATAAACTCAACGCCGAATTCACCAAATCCCGGCCGCGCCGCTCCAATGACAATGCGCTGGCCGAAACCAAAAATGGTGCTGTCGTACGCAAGTTTCTCGGCTATAGCCATATCCCGCAGCGCTTCGCCGCCCGGGTCAACGACTTTTGCCGTGAGCACCTCAATCCTTACGTCAATTTCCATCGACCCTGTTTGTTCCCCGAGGTGCACACCGACTCACGCGGCAAGACCATCAAGCGCTACCCCCAGAGGCTGGTGCGAACGCCATTGGAGATGCTTAGCAGCCTCGATTTGAAACTGCGCAATCTTCGGCCTGACATCACCATGCAGACCCTCCAGGCACAGGCCAATGCGATCAGCGATAATGAGGCCGCTGCCCAGCTTCAAACAGCACGGACGGCTTTGTTTGAATCCATCAATCGACGACTCGCTCGAGCCGCCGCTTGACTCAAGCCCCGAGCCTGTGCAGATGTGCACAGCCCGGCTCACGCCGGGTTCCCGCTTGAACGCTATGCGTTCCCCCGTGGATAGCCCGTGGATAACGCTAACGCGTTACCCACCATCTACCCACCGGTCAGCGGCTGTACACATCAACACAGGCTCCAAGCTACCAGGTTCAGACTCATCTACGGATTGGAAACGACT
>CAIOZF010000180.1 GCA_903862645.1 uncultured Gammaproteobacteria bacterium | reverse complement strand
CGGACTTCCTGCGAATCTCTCTGTCCTGCCCTTTTTTCGTCATCGTCTCTCTCCACTGCAGCCCGCTGGTGGGCCTGTCATTTTTCCTGCTTCGGTTTACAATAGTCGCCAATTTGATTGGCTGCAGCCAATCATACGCAGATCGAATCACGGATCAACACGCAACCCTCGCTAGGGGATCAAAGAAGAATGGTTATGAAGAAGATCAAACAGTCGGACAAACTCAGCAAGGTCTGTTACGACATTCGCGGCCCAGTGCTTGAGGAGGCGAAGCGTCTGGAAGAGGAAGGGCACCGTATTCTGAAGTTGAACATCGGCAACCCGGCCGCCTTCGGTTTTGAAGCTCCCGATGAGATTATTCAAGACGTGATCCGTAATCTCTCCAACGCCCAGGGTTATAGCGATTCCAAAGGGCTGTTCTCTGCCCGCAAAGCGATCATGCAGGAATGCCAGAAGCTTGAGATCGGCGGTGTCGACATCAATGACATCTACCTCGGTAACGGCGTCAGCGAGCTGATTGTGATGGCCATGCAGGCACTTCTCAACAATGGCGATGAAGTGTTGCTGCCCGCCCCCGATTATCCTTTGTGGACCGCAGCTGTCAGCATCGCCGGCGGTACGCCGGTACACTATGTGTGCGATGAAGGTGCTGACTGGTTTCCCGATCTCAAAGACATGGAAAAGAAAATCACGCCGAATACCAAGGCCCTTGTCATCATCAACCCGAATAACCCTACCGGTGCCGTGTACAGCAGAGAAGTGTTGCTGGATATCGTCAAGTTCGCGCGCAAGCACAAACTGGTGATCTTTTCCGACGAAATCTACAGCAAAATTCTCTATGACGAAGCGGTACATATTCCTATCGCTTCACTGTGCGACGATTTGCTGGTCGTGACCTTTAATGGCCTCTCCAAGTCCTATCGGCTGGCGGGATTCCGCTCTGGCTGGATGATCCTCAGTGGCGCCAAAGACAAGGCAGAAAATTACATCGAAGGCCTGGAAATTCTCTCCAACATGCGTCTGTGTGCCAACGTTCCCGCGCAATTTGCAGTGCAGACGGCGCTGGGTGGTTATCAGAGCATCAACGAATTGATTCTCCCAGGGGGTAGGTTGCGTGAGCAGCGCGATCTGGCGTGGAACATGATCTCGCAGATTCCCGGAGTCACCTGTGTAAAGCCAAAGGGGGCAATCTATATGTTCCCGAGGCTGGATCCAGAAATCTATCCGGTGAAAGATGATGCTAAGTTTATTTATGATCTGTTGGAAAAGGAGAAGATTCTTCTGGTTCAGGGGAGCGCGTTCAACATCAAGGACAAGAATCATTTCCGGATTGTATTTTTGCCTAGCAGTGATGTGTTGCAACAGGCAATTTCCAAGATTGAGAGGTTTTTGCAGAAGGTTGAGTTTTAATCGGTAGCACACCACCTTGAAAAACACCGCTACCCGCCCCTCATGTCTAAGTTTGTTGCCATCCCTTATTCTGAAAAGTTAAAGCCCAGGGTAGTTAGTCTTGTGGCGACGGTGGGGCTGATGGCACCGTTGTCGAGCAGGGATTTAGCGAGCGTGTAGTGGGAGAACTCTCGGCGGGAGTTGAGCGTCTTGCGGATAT
>CAIOZF010000179.1 GCA_903862645.1 uncultured Gammaproteobacteria bacterium | reverse complement strand
ATGTGTGACTTTTCTTTAATGGATGCCATCGAGTGCGGCATTGTAAAACTGCCCCGGGTTCCTGTGGCAGACAACATCTCTGGCTCAGAGATGCCGATGTTCCGCAACTTGTGGGATCACATCGGGAAAAAAATGCCCAAGAAGGGGCGTGGCAAGTCTGATGCGCTGGACCCGATGGACTTGCCGGTGCAACTGCAGACGGCGCTGCAGGCACTCTATGGCCACTACGAAAAAACCTTTGAACGCTGGGCCGAAGCCAAACTTTCTGTTCCACCCTGCTTTATTGTTGTCTGCAACAACACATCTGCTTCCAAGCTTGTATATGACTACATCTCGGGATTCAACCGCGAGAATTCAGATGGAAGCAAGACACCCGTTGCAGGCAGACTCGAACTGTTTCGCAATCAGGATGAGCATGGCAATGAATTGGGGCGTCCGCGTACATTGCTGATTGACAGTCATCAACTTGAGTCGGGAGATGCCTTAGACGAAAAGTTTAGAGCCATGGCAGGTCCTGAAATTGAACGCTTTCGGCGTGACATTATCGAACGGACCCGTGATGCTCAAGCAGGTCAGAACCTATCCGATCAAGAGTTACTGCGAGAGGTCATGAATACGGTAGGGAAATCAGGTCGGCTAGGCGACTCCATCCGCTGTGTCGTGTCGGTGTCTAGGCTCACGGAAGGTTGGGATACAAACACCGTTACACACGTTCTTGGAGTTCGTGCGTTCGGCACACAGTTACTATGCGAGCAGGTGATTGGCCGCGCTTTGCGCAGGCAGTCCTACGCGCTAAATGAAGAGGGCCTCTTTAACGTCGAATATGCCGACGTCCTTGGCATTCCCTTCGACTTTGCTTCGAAGATGGTCGATCCACCCCCGCCCCAACCACCCCGGGAGACAATTCAGGTCAAGGCCGTACGGCCAGACCGCGATGCGCTGGAAATAAGATTTCCCCGTGTGCAGGGTTATCGGGCAGAACTACCTGAGGAGCGTTTAACCGCTGAGTTCAGCGACGACTCTCATCTTGAGCTTACGCCAGATCTCGTAGGTGCAACAGTAACCAGCAACTCCGGGATCATTGGCGCAGAGGTCAACCTGACATTAGTTCACACGGGCGACGTCCGCCCATCGCAAGTGGTCTACGAATTGACCTCTCACCTGGTAAATACCAAATGGCGCGACGGCAATGGCGATCCACAGTTGCACCTGTTTGGCCAACTTAAACGCATCGCGCGGCAGTGGCTTGAAGGCTATCTTGTCTGCAAAGGTGGCACATACCCCGCCCAGCTGATCTACAAAACCCTTGCCGATATAGCGTGCGAGAAGATCACAGCAGCCATCACTCGGGCGCTGGTCGGCGCCAATCCGATCAAGGCAGTGCTGGACCCCTATAACCCCACTGGCAGCACCGCACACGTCAACTTCAACACGTCCAAGATGGAGCGTTGGGAAACCAACAGCCAGCGCTGTCACGTGAACTGGGTCATCCTGGATAGTGACTGGGAGTCAGAATTTTGCCGAGTCGCTGAGTCACACTCTCGTGTTATGGCTTACGTCAAGAACCACAACTTGGGCCTTGAAGTGCCTTATCGTTTCGGTGCAGAAATGCGCAAATATCGGCCAGACTTTATCGTACTCGTAGATGACGGAAAGGGAATGCAAGATCCGCTTTACTTGGTGGTTGAAATTAAGGGGTTTCGCGGCGAAGACGCCCGAGTGAAAAAGGAGACCATGGACGTCT
>CAIOZF010000178.1 GCA_903862645.1 uncultured Gammaproteobacteria bacterium | reverse complement strand
GCGTTTCAGGCCAAAAAGTTACAGATCCAAGACCCTACGATGACGCATCACAGGGAGCGGTTGATGATGACCCAATACCCACCCTCCTTCGATAAATCGAAACCATCACGCAGTAAGCTCCCCCGATGTAAACCCCGTAAAAAGTGTAAAGATCGCTCAAGTTTTCCTGTTTGCTGCTTCGATGGCTTATTGTTGCCTTGTATTTGTTTTTAAGATCCGAGCCATTCGATCTGAACAAGGGGCCAAACCATGCAAATCTCTACAAATTTGAACGCCTTGAATGCCGTCAAAGCCATTTATTCGGCCAACGCCAATATTTCGCAAGCGAGTGAACGAATCAGTACCGGGCTACGCATCAACCGTGCCTCAGATGATCCGACAGGTCTCGGCATCGCAAACCGACTCAAAACTCAGATTGGTTCTTTTACAAAAGTTCTAGACAATTTGGCGTTAGGTACGGCTGCTACCCAAATAGTGGACGATTCACTGTCTGAAATGGTGGACATTTTGGGCTATATGCGGGTTGCAGCGGTGGCGGCAGAAAGCACCACCTTGACCGCCTCAGATCGTACGGGCTACCAGGATGCGATTGATGAATATGTCGATGAGCTTGACAGTATTGCCGACAACGCCGTTTGGGATGGCACTTCTCTGATGAATACGGCTTCCAGCATGACCATTCAATCGGGCACCTCGTCAGGTGACACGACTACGTTGAATTTTGACAAAATTACTTCTTATTCGTTGAGCATTGAAAACTCATCCGGCACCAATTTACTGAGTGTTTCAAGTTCTGGGAATGCAACTTCTGCCGTGGGCATCATCGACGATGCACTCGATACCCTCAATGAATACCAAGCTTATATTGGAGCCAAACAAAATGTGCTGGACGTGCAAAACAATGTCGCCAATAACATGATCACCAACCAATCAGTGGCCTATGGAAAGATCATGGATGCCAATATGGCAGAGGAAACCTCAAAACTGGCAGCTGCTCAAATTCAGCGAGATGCGGCCACCGCCATGTTGACCCAGTCGTTGTCCATGAACAAAGATTTGGTGACTTTTTTGCTTAAATCCACATTCAGTTAATCACTGAATCCTGATTAATCGCCAGCCTCGGTCCATTTTTCTAAAGGTGAATTTTCTCTGCAGGTTTCTCGACCTGACCATGTAGTAGCTCAGAGCTCGCAGGCTTTGTGCCTGCCTGAGCTCCGTGCAATAAACGCTCTCCCCTACTTCCAGCGCACTCAATGTGGTGATGTGGGCTTGTTGCCTGATATTTTCCAAGTTGACCCGCTCAATGAGCATGAGACACCCTCAAGTCAAATGTCAAAAGACAAATGGATTCATTGCAATAAGGCAAGTACGTTCCTCGGCTGCTGGTTGGCCTGACTCAGCATCGCCGTAGCCGCGTTTTGAATGATCTGCGTTCGAGCCAACTCCATGGTTTCGGTCGCATAGTCTGTGTCCAAGATCCGACTTCGCGCAGCGGATGTGGTTTGTGACACGGTGGTTAAGTTGTCTATAGCGTAGGTCAAAGCATTGATCTTGGCGCCAAGGTCGGACCTGAACTCATCAATGGTTGCAATGGCAGTATCCAAAGTGCTCAAGGCACTGCTGGCACCTGACAGTGTCGAAATGTCTAAATCGACAATGGCCAAGGACGAGGCGGAAGTTGCCATAGATTGCAAATCCAACGTAATCGTCTGACCGGATTCACCGCCCACTTGAAAGGTCACCGTACCTGCAGAACCCAACTCACTGGCCGATCCTTGCAGGATGGTCATGTCGTTGAATTTGGTGTTGCTGGCGATGTCATCGACTGCATCGATCAGCTCCGACATTTCGGATTGCAATGAGGTTCTGTCCGCAGAGCTGTTGGTGTCGTTAGCAGATTGAATCGCCAACTCACGCATGCGCTGCAGCATGTTGGTGATTTCTTGTGTCGATCCCTCGGCAGTTTGGGCTACGCTGATGGCATCGTTCGCATTGCGCACGGCCTGGTTCAGACCTCGAATCTGCGAAGTCATGCGGTTAGCAATCGCCAAACCAGCGGCATCATCAGCCGCACTGTTGATTCGCTTACCTGTGGCCAGCTTTTGCATAGCGTCAGTCAACGATCTGTTGTTGACTGCCAAAGCATCCTTTGCCTGTAATGACTGGATGTTGGTGTTGATAACCGACATGGCTTTCTCCTGATTCTTCGCAGCCCAAGTCCATGAAACTTGGGCTGCGTTTCTTCAACGTCGAAAGCCCACGAAACTCGCAGGCTTTCTCGATAACCGCTTAACTGCGGGTCATGCCTTGCGCTTACTTAAGTAGCGCCAGGACAGACTGCGGCTGCTGGTTGGCCTGCGCGAGCATCGCCGTTGCCGCCTGCGCAATGATCTGCGTTCGAGCCAGCTCTGTCGACTCAGCCGCATAGTCGGTATCCAGTATTCGGCTGCGAGCTGCCGAAGTGGTTTGTGCCACGTTGGTCAAGTTGTCTACAGCATGGGTGAGTCGGTTGATCTTCGCACCCAAATCAGACCTGAATTCATCCACCGAAGCAATGGCGTCATCAAGAGAAGCAATCGCACTGGCAGCACCCGAGGCTGTTGAGATATCAAGGTCAGCGCTTGCAACACTCAAACCACTTGCCGTCATTGAAGTCAATGTCAGCGTAATGGTTTCGCCGCTTCCTGCACCCACCTGGAAGGTCACGGTACCTGCAGAACCGATCTCACTGGCTGACCCTTGCAAGAGCGTCATGTCGTTGAACTTGGTGTTTTCTGCAATGCGGGTAATTTCATCTTGCAATTCGGTCACTTCGGCCTGGAGCGAAGTGCGATCAGCAGAGCTGTTGGTGTCGTTCACGGATTGAACGGCCAGTTCACGCATGCGTTGCAGCATGTTGGTAATCTCTTGCGTCGAACCTTCAGCGGTTTGCGCCACACTGATACCGTCGTTGGCATTGCGAACCGCTTGATTCAAACCACGGATTTGCGAGGTCATGCGGTTCGAGATGGACAGGCCAGCTGCATCATCAGCAGCGCTGTTGATGCGCTTACCGGTAGACAACTTCTCCATTGCCTTAGAGAGGTCACGGTTGTTGACCGCCATCGCATTGGCGGCCATCAGTGACTTGACGTTGGTATTGATAACAGACATTTCTTTCTCCTTCACCCTGATGTCAGGGTATTGCGTGCAAAGAAACTTTCTTTAGCAACGCTGCCACAAAAATTTCAAGTAAACCAAACTGCATTCACTCGATTAGCTTGGACGGAATCTCAAATCTCTTCAATCAATTTTCAAGTTCCCGTTGTTTAGTGAATCGACCCAGCTCAACAACACTTGAGTCTTTTATTGAAAATATTTATATTGACTCATCATGGATCATCCCTTTAAGTGCTTCTATAGAGTGAGCTGCACGTAATAGAGAGACGTCGGGAATCTGGCGAACCATTTCACCGGTGTGGCTGTTGATGACCTTCACCACCGTGTTGCCATTGACTTGATCTTTTGAAAAGGTCAGGCCGCGCTGATTGGCTTTCATTTGCTCATTGAGCTTTTGAATAGCTTCTTCCAGGTTCCGCGACATCGCCTCGCTGTCAATGGCCACAGGTTCTTGGGCTGCGGTTTTGCCGGCGGATGCGCTGACGGCATCGTTTTTCGACAAATCCTTTTTATCGACAGCCACGGGGCGTGGCTCCATCACGGCGGGGGATGCCGGATGACTTGAAACAGAAATTGCAGATGTAGACATATGCAGGACCTCCATGGGTGATGCTTCTGGGGAATTCCAGACAAGCGTTAGACACCATTACAGAAGGAGTATCGGCATGACCCTCTGGACCTTTAGCAAAATAATTTGAAATCCCACAAGAATTGCTCTTTCTTGCAGGTCTATGTCCATTTAGACGTCTTTAGGACTAAACCAACAGAGCAACAAAGTTGGCACAGGTATTGCTTTGATTGACTTACAAAGCGGACGGCAAATCATTGCCGCCGGTTTTTTGACAGATCAAGGAGTACTTGAATGACTGCACTCGCAGAGATTGTTATTGCTGAGGCCTCAAGTGGCAGGCTACCGCCTGAAAAGCCGGTATCGCGTTTTACGCCGGAGCAAATCAGGCAAAACGTGGCCCATTTGGTTTCAACCGAACAGCTGCCTCTGGCCAATGCCTTGGTTGATGCAGGTTTGAGCCTGTATCCGGACAGTGAGGACAAGATC
>CAIOZF010000177.1 GCA_903862645.1 uncultured Gammaproteobacteria bacterium | reverse complement strand
GTTACCGGATTGGCAACGAGAAAGAACGCAAGGGCTGAGTACAGAGAGTACTTGAGCTTGAGTCCTGCACTTTTGACCGCCATGTTTGTCTGTAGCTAAGTAATAAATGGACGTCTACGTACTGATGTTTTGGGCGGGTATCGTGATTCTGATTGGTTCCCACGTTCTTCTGTTCAAGTCTATGCCCCAGCATTCAACGATCGCACTTGTTGCCACTGGACTGGTGTTTGTCGGGTCAAAACTTGGACGTGAGTTTCTTGGTTTGGCGTAAACGTCTGCGGCGCCGTGTTCCTCCTCTGTACCTGGCAGCAGGTGTGATCGTGACCTGCTTTATCTGTCCATTAGACTGTTCAACATCCTCAATTTTTGCATTGTATGGAGGGCAGATGAGGATCTCCTTCTCACCGGCGTCTTCGTGCTGCATTAATACCAGGTCAAGCGCTATAATTCGAACACCGGGTTTCACATTGATCTTTAACATGCAACACCCTCTCAGTCCCTGTGCAAACTCAAGTGCCTGATATTTGTCGTACGATGTGGAGAGAGGCAGTGTACCGGGTATATTCAGTCCCTCTTCGCTAACAATTCCACGAAATACATTGATCTCTTGCGTCAGCTTGGGAGCTTTGAAGAGTGCTTTTGTAAAGTTGCCCATGAACTCTGGTATATATCCGGGACCCGGTCGTTCTTTTGGTAGACCCGCTGTAAGTTCTTTTGCATAGTATTGCGTCGCCTTCGGACCCACCTCCTTATCCCCAAGCATTAAAGGATTAGTAAACCTATACGCAGTTCGCTTGTACTCAATTAATGTCCCTAATTCGCGCCCAACAAGCGAGAGAACAAATCGTTTCTGTGCGACTATATCGGGTTGCGTTAATACGTCCCCAATCTTCAAAGATGGATTCTTCTTCTCGTATGCCTCTCGCTCGGCGTTTGTTTTGAAGTCCATCTCGTTTGAATGTACAAATTCATCCCAAGGGTCTGGGGGTAGGGGTGGAAGAGGTGCAGCGGGTTTCCAATTCCAGGGTATTTCTTGAAACAGCTGTCCGGGCGGGAAGGCGGTCTCGTCAAAAGAAACTGATTTTACGTTTCCGTCGTCTTGCATAAGGTGTCCCTCCCACGAACCGTTCTCAAACTTGTCCATGAGATGGAGTCTCCTACCTACAAAGTTAACAAGTAGTGCGCGTTGTGACTTCAGGTAGTCAGGTGAT
This sequence comes from uncultured Gammaproteobacteria bacterium, assembly GCA_903862645.1. Lineage (GTDB taxonomy): Bacteria > Pseudomonadota > Gammaproteobacteria > Pseudomonadales > Pseudohongiellaceae > UBA5078. The sequence continues at coordinate 595 of CAIOZF010000177.1, read as the reverse complement.
CCTCCATTGCTTGTGAGAAACCGCGCTTCATCCGAAGGCGCCGGAGCGATGTAGTAGGCATAGGGTTTTAGTTGGGAATAGGGAACTGTCGCCATTATATCGTATTGTTGAAATGTTTTATACTTGATCTCGTCGAATCCGTAAAACGAACGTGTTCCTGACAATATCAAGACAATACAAAAATGTATGCTATTTTCTGGACAAGTTCGAATGGGCAAACGGGAAACGGAGAGTATATCCTTGATGAGGAGTCGTTGTGTGCGTGGCTTGACAAGTTGAGAACGAAGTATCCTGAGATGAAGCACTGGGGACAGCTAGCTAATGGAGAAGTTTCCACCTATTAGCGCAGTTTACCTTCTCGTCGGTTAGATAGCGCAAACTGATTTCACGAACCAAATCACGTGGAAACCACCTGCCATCAGGTCGTGTTCCTGTCAGCCCTCGTTCATACTGTCGTCTCTCCCTCAGAATGAACCGCGCTTTCAACTCCTTTTTCTGTGCGTCATCAAATCGAGACACATTGTAGTATGTGAAGGATTGCCCACACGTGGTTGGAGGATCCCAGATACGGAGGTGGAGTCCATATGGTTCCTCT
>CAIOZF010000176.1 GCA_903862645.1 uncultured Gammaproteobacteria bacterium | reverse complement strand
GTGAGCCGCAGAATAGCGCAGATCCAGCCGTCGTCAGGGCGACATCCGGCGGATCGTTCGCAGCCACAAACTTCACGTCTGGAAACACCCGCCGATAAGCGGAAATCAAACGCCGATCAACTTCATAAATAAACAGAACACCAGACTTTAAAAGATCCGGGAGCAGCGTTGTAAAGAGGATCTGGTCGCCGATCCCCTGCTCGCACCAGATGCCTACCGGTCCGGCAGCATGATCGCCTGAGGCGCTCCATAACGGAAGACGCTCAAAGGCCGCAATCGACCGTGCTTTTTTTCGAAGGTTGCTCCGATAAGCGGTCGGATCACAACGGTGTTCATATTCGGCCCAGCCTCCCGCAAAATCACGCTTGTATAACCTGACCACGGCCAGATTGTGATGGACGTCGGCGTAATCCGGATTCAGGGCCAGAGCCTGCATGTACAGTTTTTCCGCCGCATTGGTATCCCCCTGATCATGAAGGGTCATGCCCAGGCCGTTATAGCCCTGTGCATTTTGGGGATCATGATCAATAATCCACTGAAAATCCGCCGCCGCACCGGCATGGTCTCCCGCCTCATATCGTGTGTTGCCGCGGTTATTGCGAAAGTCGATATTGTTGGGCTCAAGCGCCAGAGCGCGCTCATAAGCCTCCAATGCTTCGGCACCCCGTCCCAGCGCGTTCAGCGCGCTGGCGCGGTTGTAATGCAGCATGCCGACATCCGGACGGTATTTAAGCCCGCGATCGAAACTTTGCACCGCATCCTCAAACCGTTTCAAAGCCACCAAGGTATTGCCGTGGTTACACCAGACCTCGGCCTGATTCGGCGCCGAAGTCAGCGACTGGTCGTAGCTGGTCAGCGCCTCTTCAAACCGTTCCAGGCGCTGCAGCACCACGCCACGCCCGAAATGCGACTCGGCATCGAGCGGGGCAATGGCCAGCGCGCGGTCATAACTGGCCAGCGCCAGTTCAGGCGAGCCGGTTTCAGCCTGGATGCGGCCCATCAGGATATGGGCACGGAAAAAAGCGGGGTCAGCCTCAAGCGTAGCCGTAACAAAAAAATAGGCTTCGGTAAACGCAGCCAGCTCTGTTTTCAGCCAGGCCAGCTGATAAAGCACCTCGGTGTCATCCGGACGTACGGCCAACGCTTTTCGCAGCAAAGCCTCGGCCTGCTGCCACTTACCCTGACGACTCAATGCCAGCGCCTGTGCGACGCGGCCTGCAGGTTTTTTTGCCATAGTAAAACTTCCCGTCACTCCAGTCAGACCAGGAACAGGGTTGCCAATCCTAGGAAAATAAAAAATCCGCCGCTGTCGGTAATGGCGGTGATCATCACGCTGGATCCGATCGCCGGGTCGCGCCCGAATTTCTCCATGAGCAGCGGAATCACCACGCCCATAATCGCAGCCAGCAGCAGATTCAATGCCATGGCACCGGTCATCACCAACCCGAGTTGCCAGCTGTGGTAAATAAGAAACGCAAACAGGCCGACAACACTACCCCATATCAGACCGTTCAGGGCCGATACACTGAGTTCCTTCACAAACAACGCTTTCGCGTTATCCCGGGTAATTTGCCCTAATGCCAAAGCGCGTACGATCATCGTCGTCGTCTGATTGCCCGAATTGCCGCCGATACCTGCAATGATGGGCATCAGTGCCGCCAGCGCCACCAGCTGCGCAATAGAGTGTTCAAAAACGCCAATCACCCGTGACGCAATAAATGCAGTCACCAGATTCACTGCCAGCCAAGCCCAACGGTTGCGCACGCTTCTCCAGACGGATGCAAACAAATCCTCATCCTCAGCGAGACCGCCAGCGGCCAGGGTCTCGGTATCCTTCGCCTCGCGAATGTAATCGACCACGGCATTGACCGTCATGCGGCCGACCAGGCTGCCTTGGCTATCGATCACAGGCGCCGACACCAGGTCATAACGTTCGAACGCCCCTGCGGCGTCGTGCGCATCCTGCTCCGGCACAAAGCTGGTGTATTCGCGAACCATCACGTCAGCTACCAGCATATCCAGATCGCTGACCAGAAGACGGTTTACCGGCAGCAGTCCGCGCAGGCGCTCGTCGCGATCCACCACAAACAGCTGATCGGTATGATTGGGCAACTGGTCGAGCCGGCGAAGATAACGCAAGACCACTTCGAGGGTCACGTCCTCCCGTACCTCGATCATTTCAAAGTCCATTAGCGCGCCGACCGCCTCTTCTGGATACGACATCGCCTCGCGCAGCTGCTCTCGCTCTTCGGTGGACAGCGATTTGAAAACGTCGAGGATGACCTCCCGCGGCAAATCCGGCGCAAGGTCGGCAATTTCATCGGTGTCGAGCTGGCCGGTCGCAGCCACCAGCTCGTCCTCGTCCATATGCGCGATCAGCGTTTCGCGGACCGCATCCGAGGTTTCGAGCAGGATTTCGCCATCCCGTTCGGCCTTGACCAGATCCCAAACCACCAGCCGCTTCTCCAGCGGTAATGCTTCCAGGATGTAGGCGATATCCGCCGGGTGCAGCCGGTCGAGCAGCTGCTGGAGCTCCGTCAGGTGCTGGCGATGCACCAGGGTTTCGACAAGGTCGTGACGCGAGCTTTCCTGCCGGCGGACGAGGTTCTCCACCAGCTCGTGACGATGCAGCAGCTCGACCACATGGTCGAGATGCTTTTCAACGCCGGATTGGATGTCCTGATGGTTGGCCACTGCAGCCCCGAAATCATGCCCTGGTCGCGATAATGCGCCGCGCATAGTATCTGGGATTCCGCCGGCTTGTGAACTGATATCTGCCCGGTGCCGGGACAAAAAAAGGGGGGGGGCCGGAGCCCCCCCCTTTCAGGGTAATAACTACTACGTAATGCTTAGAACGTGTGGACCATACCCAGCGCTATCACGCTCGAGCTATCCCCCGAGGTCTGCGCGTTGTGACCTGCGAAGTTATACCGGCCGTTGGTGTCGTTGCTCATGCGGGCATAGGTCAGGCTCGCACTCGTACGCTTCGACAGGGCGTGGTTATAACCGATCTGGAGCATTTGAGCGCCGGTATCGGCACCACCACCAGCACTGGTCTTGGCATCACCGGCGTCGTT
>CAIOZF010000175.1 GCA_903862645.1 uncultured Gammaproteobacteria bacterium | reverse complement strand
GGGCGATACCGATGCGTTGGCGTTGGCCGCCAGAGAGACGAACCCCGCGCTCTCCAACCACGGTATGGTACCGCTTTTCCCATGTCTCGATGGTCTGGGCTATCTGCGACTTTTTCGCGGCTTCACACACGCGGTCGAAGTCAATCTGATCCGGCGGTATGCCAAAGGCGATATTTTCGGCAATGCTGGTGTCGGCCAGGAAGATTGCCTGTGGCACATGGGCGATGTGCGCTTGCCAAGCACGGTGGTTTTGCGGAGTGATGGCTACGCCATCAACATTCAAACTACCTTCGGTGGGGTGCAATAATCCCATGATGATATCAAGCAGGGTGCTTTTTCCACTGCCGGTAGGGCCGATGAAGCCAACGCGGCTACCTTTGGGAATAACGAGATCCACCTCGTGCAGCACCCAGGGAACCTCAGATGCATAACGGAATGAAAGCTTATCGAGCGTAATGCCATGCTCGAATGGGATAGGTGCTTCACGCGGCTCAAACGCATACGCAGGTAGGGGTTGATCAAGCAGATCAATCGCGTCACTCAAAGATGCCTGGCCACCACGTATAGCTGACCAACCAGCGTAGGCTTGCTGCAGCATGGGCAGCACGCGTTGCGCGCCGAGCGCCAGCGCACCCAGTACGGGAATAGTGGTGGCCATACCATCCGAATGCCGAACCAGCAAAAATGCCAGCACCGCAACAAGCACCATGCCGAGTGCCTCGATGACATAGCGCGGGCTTCCGCTGATCATCTGGGTACTGGATTGGGCGCGACGCAACCGCTGATCAGCAACTGCAAATACTTTGCAATAAATGCCTTGAGTGCCATCGATCAGTATGTCGCGGATACCGCCCAACCCTTCCTGCATGGCTTTAATAACCTGATTCGATTCGCGACTAGCGGAGTGACTATTGCGCACAAGACGTTTATGGGTGACAAGAATCACAAGTGCATAGATCGAGCCGAAGCCAGCGAAAGCTATCGTGGCAACCATCGGGTCAATGGCAATCAATGCAGTCAGGATGGTAATCGACATCAGGCAGGAGCTGATGATGGTCAGAATTGGCATGACAGTGTTAGCCACGACAGTTTTAGCCTTGGTAGAGACTCCCGCAATTACTTCACTACTGTTACGTGCTACATGCACGGCGTAATTCTGATATAGCGTGCGGCTGTACATGCTGAGGCTGAGATCTGCGCCAACGGCATGGCTGAGACGGATTTGTCCCCACATGAGGATAAGGCGCATGGCACCGGAGAAAAGTGCAGCGCCGGCAAAGGCAATGGTAAGCGGGAGCATTAACTCTCCGGGCTCGGCGAGATCGAGAATCTGGATCAGACGTCGCCCGAGCGGATGGCCGAAGACCGTCTCGGGAACCGTCAGCATGCTCAGAAAAGGCAGTAACGCGCCAATACTGACGAACTCGGCGAACGAAGCGAAGATCATCACCAAAAACAGAATGGAAAACTGCATGCGACGCCGCGGACTGATGTGATCCCACAGGCGACGGATGAGTTGGGATATGGATTGATCGGGATGACTGCTCATGTCACGGACATCCGGTGAAGCCGGTGACTTGAAAATGTGCCTGTCGAAAAGGAAGAGGCCCACACGCAGCGAACGG
>CAIOZF010000174.1 GCA_903862645.1 uncultured Gammaproteobacteria bacterium | reverse complement strand
GAGCGGTTTTATGTCGTCCGGGTCGTTCGGGCAGGCCAGCAGCGGCTCTTTGATCGCGTTGAGATCGATCTCGATGATCTTGTAGTACTCCGCGTCCGCATCCGGCACCAGTAGTTCTGGGTTTTTCAGCCATTCTTCCATCGCGCGGGCACGACGCTCAAGGGTACGGGCATCGCCGTAGCCTTCAGCGATCATCCAGCGCAGCAGCGTGATGTTGGATTTGAAGTACTCGATGATTGGCTCTTTGTTCAGGCGAATGGTGCAACCGCCTGCAGAACGCTCAGCCGAAGCGTCGGACAGCTCGAAGGCCTGCTCCACTTTCAGGTTTGGCAACCCTTCGATTTCGAGAATGCGGCCGGAAAAGATGTTCTTCTTACCCTTCTTTTCGACAGTCAGGTCGCCAGACTGCAGCGCCGCGTAGGGAATCGCATTCACCAGATCACGCAGGGTGATACCTGGTTGCATCTCACCCTTGAAGCGAATCAACACAGATTCGGGCATATCGAGCGGAATCACGCCCGTCGCCGCAGCAAACGCCACCAGACCGGAACCGGCCGGGAAGGAGATGCCGATGGGGAAGCGGGTGTGGGAGTCGCCGCCGGTGCCGACGGTGTCGGGCAGCAGCATGCGGTTCAGCCAAGAATGGATGATACCGTCGCCCGGACGCAGCGCAACGCCGCCACGAGTCTGGATGAAGTCGGGCAGGGTGTGTTGAGTCTCGATGTCGACCGGCTTCGGATAAGCGGCCGTGTGACAGAAGGACTGCATGACCAGATCGGCAGAGAAGCCGAGACAGGCAAGATCTTTCAGCTCGTCGCGGGTCATCGGCCCCGTGGTGTCCTGAGAGCCCACGGTGGTCATCTTTGGTTCGCAATAGCTGCCGGGACGCACGCCTTCCACGCCGCAGGCTTTGCCAACCATCTTCTGCGCCAGGGTGTAACCCTTACTCGACACTTCCGGGTTAAAGGGCAGGCGGAAAATCCTGGAGGCTGGCAGACCCAGAGAAGTACGCGCCTTCTCGGTCAGACCACGGCCGATGATCAGGGGAATACGGCCGCCGGCGCGGACTTCGTCGAGCAGCACTTCGGTCTTCAGTGTGAAATTACTGATGACTTCGTTACTGCCATGGCGAGTGATCCTGCCTTCGTAGGTGTAAATGTCGATGATGTCGCCGGTATTCAGGTTCTCGACATCGCACTCGATCGGGAAAGCGCCTGCGTCTTCCATCGTGTTGAAGAAGATCGGGGCGATCTTACTGCCGATACACACCCCACCATCACGCTTGTTGGGAATGTGAGGGATGTCGTTGCCGATGTTCCACAGTACCGAGTTGGTGGCGGACTTGCGTGATGAGCCGGTGCCCAGCACGTCGCCGATCAATGCGACTGGGAAACCTTGCTTCTTCAGTTCGGCAATCTGTGCAGCGGCATTGGTGACACCTTCGCGGGCCATTTTATACATGGCCAGGGCGTGCAAGGGGATGTCCGGGCGTGACCAGGCGTCCTGGGCAGGGGACAGGTCATCGGTATTGGTTTCGCCTGGCACCTTGTATACGCTGACAGTTAACACTTTAGGCAATTCCGGCTTGTTGGTGAACCACTCGGCATCGGCCCAGGATTGCAGCAGTGCCTTCGCGTGCACATTCCCGGCTTTACCGCGCTCTTCCACGTCGTGGAAAGCGTCAAACATCAGCAACGTATGCGACAGCTCTTTTGCTGCCTGCGCGGCCAGTGCAGGGTTATCCAGCAGCTTGACCAGTGTCACGATGTTGTAGCCGCCGAGCATAGTGCCGAGCAGTCTGGTCGCGAATGCCTTGTCCAGAATCGGGGACGAGGCTTCACCATTGGCGATGGCGGAGAGGAACCCAGCTTTTACGTAGGCAGCTTCGTCCACGCCAGCAGGCACGCGATTCGAGATCAGGTCGAGCAGGAGGGCTTCATCGCCCTTGGGCGGATTCTTCAGTAGTTCCACCAGCGCAGCGGTTTGCTCGGCATCCAGGGGCTTGGGAACGATGCCTTGTGCAGCTCGCTCGGCAACATGTTTACGGTAAGCTTCTAACACAGTATTTCCCTCGTCAATTGAGACCAATCAAAGTCCTTTCAGCGCTCTGATTAGCTGGTAAAATCTGGGACCTAGTTTAGGCGATCAGGCGCTGGAACTCCAGTTGAAAGCTGATTCGCCAAGGCCCCACAGCACTCGGGTTGTTGCGGAAATGACCGCCAAAGGAAGTACGATTGAACGCAAATGACATGTCGGCCGCTGCCAGAACTCCCTGCATTGGTGTGTGCTCTACAACTTCAGTAGGCGATGCTATCTGTCGCGGCTGCAAACGTTATGCCTTCGAGGTCATCCGCTGGAATGCCTATTCGGACCTGGAAAAGCTGGCGGTATTGCGCCGAATCGAAACTCTGACGGTGCAGATCATGCAGGACAAATTCGTGATCAACTCGGAGGATTTGTTGAAAGAAGGGGTGCAACGCTGCCGGCTTCCCGTGAACCTGTCTCTGTCCGCGTATTGCTGGCTGCACAACCTGCTGAAGAAAGGGCCCGTCGATAGCATGGTGCCGGATGATTTCGGATTCGTCATCAACGCGGCATATCAGCAGATGTCATTGGCGGCACTGGCTGAAAGGGTGGACGACGAGCTATTGGTGCTGTGCGGGGCGCATTTCGCGCGTTATTACCAGCAGATCGACAGCCTGTCTTAAGCCGAGCGAACGCGGCTGCGCCAGAATTCATAAGGCTGGGTGGGCAAAATAACTGAGCTCGTAGCCGGCTTCGGTGAATTTCAACACCCAGCCTTTGCTGTCCCAGCTGCCCAGCACAATGCGGCAGGCTTCGTTGGAATCGTTGATCGGCTGTTGCAGCCGAATCGTATGCACAGCCGGTCGATGGGTGTGGCCATGAATCATGAAATTGGCCTGTTTTTCCAGGAACAAGTTAAGCACTTCCTGGTGGGTCACGTCCATGATGTCAGACGCTTTGCGACTGTTAAGCTCCTTGCTTTGCTGACGGGCCTGTTGCGCAATCATGTGGCGCTCTACCAACAATTTCTCCAGGAATTCATCCTGCCAGCGCTCGGAGCGCACCATTTTGCGGAACCTCATGTAATCGGCGTCGCGAGTGCACAGGCTGTCACCGTGTATGAGGACTACGCGGCGACCATAGCACTCGATGATTGCGGGCTCTTCCAGAAGGGTGGCACCGCAACGGGATGCATAGTCCTGGCCCAGCAGAAAGTCTCTGTTGCCATGCATAAGAAAGATTCTGGACCCTGCCGCACTCAGCGCTGCCAGTGCCTTTGCCACCGTTTCAGTCAGTTGATTGTGGTCGTCATCCCCGACCCATACCTCGAACAGATCCCCAAGTATGTAAAGAGTTTCACAGCCTGCAGCCTTCGTGGACAGGAAATTCAGGAAGCTGGCAGTGATCGCCCGATTATCGGGTTCCAGATGCAGATCCGAAATAAATAGGGTCTCCCTGGGGGACGACATGTTCAACTGCTACTTTCGGGACTTGTATTTGAGGCGACCGTTTCCTGCGCAGCGCCCTCAGACAACGTGACTACAGTAGCTGTCACGGTGATCTCATCGACCGGGACATCCTGATGACCGGACTTCGAAGTGGTGCGGCACTGCTTGATCTTGTTGATCACATCCATGCCGGCAGTGACCTTGCCGAATACCGCATAGCCCCAACCCTGAGCTGTCTTGCTCTTGTGATTGAGGAAGGTATTGTCGCCGACATTGATGAAAAATTGTGCAGTGGCTGAGTGGGGATCAGAGGTGCGTGCCATTGCGACTGTACCAATTTCATTGGGCAGGCCGTTGTCCGCCTCGTTGATAATGTGTTTACCTGTGGGCTTCTGCTGCATGCCGGACTCGAAGCCGCCGCCCTGAATCATGAACTTGTCGATGACACGATGGAATATGGTGTTGTCATAAAAACCGCTCTGCGCATACTGCAGAAAATTAGCGGAACTGACCGGTGCTTTCTTGAAGTCAAGCTCGATAGTGAAATCACCATAGTTAGTTTTGAAGACAATCATTGCGCACAACCCTGGATAGAAAGCGGCTCTCGCCTCTTATGAGAAACACATGGAGCAGTTATAATACGTCCTTTGCAACCCGTGAGAAAGCAGAAACGACGATATGAAATCTCCTGATAGTGTCACCACCAATAACGCTGCCAACAGCATCGTCAATAAAAACGGTGAAGCCAATGCTGGAGCGACTGCTTCGGTACCTTCGAATTTTATCCGCCATATTATTGAGCAAGATCTGCAAACGGGCAAGCATAACGGGCGCGTGCAGACACGCTTTCCACCTGAGCCAAATGGTTATTTGCATATTGGTCATGCCAAGTCTATCTGTCTGAATTTCGGCGTAGCCAAAGCCTACAACGGCTTCTGCAATCTGCGTTTTGATGACACCAATCCAGAGAAGGAGAGTCAGGAATTCATCAATGCCATCAAGGCTGACATTGAGTGGCTGGGGTTTCACTGGAGCGGTGAAATACGTTACGCATCGGCATATTTCGATGCGCTCTATGAATTTGCGCTGCAACTTGTTCGTGCGGGCAAGGCCTATGTTTGCAGTCTCAGTCCTGAACAGGCGAGAGAGTATCGTGGCACCTTGACTGCGCCAGGAACACCTAGCCCCTATCGCAATCGCTCCGCGGAAGAGAATGTGGATCTCTTCACGCGCATGGCGGCGGGAGAGTTTGCTGATGGTGTACACAGTTTGCGTGCAAAAATCGATATGGCATCTCCCAACATCAATATGCGTGACCCGGTGATCTATCGCATTCGTCATATTCATCATCACCAGACGGGCGACAAGTGGCCGATTTACCCGATGTACGATTATGCACACTGCATCTCGGACGCCATGGAGTGCATCACGCACTCTCTGTGCACACTGGAGTTTGAGGACCATCGTCCACTCTATGACTGGATTCTACAGAACCTGGACATCACGACCCTGCACAGTGCCAGCGACAGCAAGGACGGCGTGGAGTCCTATGTCCTGCCCAGACAGATCGAGTTCGCCAGGCTGAATATCAACTACACCGTGATGAGCAAGCGCAAGCTAAAAGAGCTGGTGGTACAGGGTTATGTGAACCGCTGGGACGACCCCCGCATGCCGACCTTGTCCGGACTTCGCCGCAGGGGCTTCACGCCTGCTTCTATCCGCAACTTCTGTGATCGTGTCGGTATAACCCGCAGTGAGGGTGTCGTCGATCTGGGGATGCTGGAGCACAGTATTCGCGACGATCTGGACAGGTCGGCCCCCCGCGCCATGTGTGTGCTCAGCCCTTTGAAGGTCATCCTGACCAACTATCCTGAGAATTCCGTTGAGTTGCTGGAACTCTCCTGTCACCCGAAGGAGGAGGCTATGGGCAAGCGCGAGCTGCCTTTTGCACGAGAGCTATTCATCGATGCGAGCGATTTTGAAGAGATTCCGCCTCCGCAATACAAGCGTCTGACTGTGGGCACCGAGGTGCGCCTGCGTGGTGCCTATGTCATCCGTTGTGATCAGGTGATCAAGGATGCTGATGGTAAACCTGTCGAGCTGTTGTGTTCCTATGATCCGGCGACGCTGGGTTTGAATCCGCAGGGACGTAAAGTACAGGGTGTCATTCATTGGGTGCCTGCGCAACAGGCCATTGATGTCGAAGTGCGTATTTATGATCGTCTGTTCAATAAAGAGAATCCAGATGACAAGAGCGGCAGCGATTACAAAAAGTGTCTGAACACGGAATCACTGGTAACTCTCACTGGGTGTAAAGCGGAGCCAAGCTTGCGCAAAGCGCTGCCAGAGGCCAGTTTTCAATTTGAGAGGGAAGGGTATTTCTGTGTAGACAGATACGATTCAACTCCCGAGAAAATGGTATTCAATCGCACAGTCACCCTGCGTGATTCCTGGGCAAAAATTTCCAGTTGAGTAGATAAGTGTTACAGATATACAACACACTGACGCGCAGCAAAGAACAGTTCGTGCCGCTGGAGAGTGGCAAGGTAAGAATGTACGTCTGCGGACTCACGACTTATGACTATTGCCACATCGGCCACGCCCGCATGTTTGTCGCTTTCGATGTCGTGGTCAGGTATTTGCGCTCTCGGGGATATCAGGTCACTTATGTTCGCAACATCACCGATATCGATGACAAGATTCTGCGCCGCGCCAACGAAAACCATGAACTTTTTTCCAACCTGACTCAGCGCTTTATCGATGCGACTTGCGAGGATGAAGAAGCTCTATTTGTGGTCCGACCGGATATGGAGCCACGTGCAACTGCTTATATCGAGCAGATCATCGCCCTGATACAGAGGTTGATTGCCACGGATTATGCCTACAAAGTCGCCAGTGGCGATGTTTATTATTCCGTCTCGCAATTTTCGAGCTATGGCAAACTCTCCAACAAAAACCCCGAAGAACTTTTGGCCGGCGCACGCATCGAGATCGGCGAACTGAAGCGTGATCCGCGCGACTTTGCACTATGGAAAGCCGCCAGTGACGGCGAAGTAGGCTGGGATTCACCCTGGGGTTACGGCCGTCCGGGCTGGCATATTGAATGTTCGGCAATGTCCACCTGCTGCCTTGGTGACAGTTTCGATATCCATGGCGGCGGGTCCGACCTGATGTTTCCGCATCATGAGAATGAAATAGCCCAATCCGAGGCCGCTAGCGGCAAACAGTTTGCGCGTATCTGGATGCATAACGGCCCCGTTCGGGTCGACAACGAAAAGATGTCCAAATCGCTGGGCAATTTTTTTACCGTGCGTGACGTGCTGCAAAAATTCAATGCAGAAGTGCTTCGTTATCTGTTGATTGCCAGTCACTACCGCAGCCCTATCAACTATTCCGATCAAAGTCTGCGACAGGCTTCGGTTGCATTGGAGCGTTTTTACAACACGCTGCGTGGTCTGCCGACGCAGAGTGCGCGCGATCTGGTAAACAGCCGATTTGAAAAGGCCTTTTGCGCTGCCATGGATGACGATTTCAATACTCCGGTGGCCTTGGGCGTACTGTTCGATCTGGCGCGTGAGATCAATCGCCAAAAAGACGAGAAACCAGAGCAGGCGAATCAGTTGGGGCGCCTGCTTATTCGTCTTGGCAATGTGCTCGGTATTCTGCAATCTACGCCGGACGTTTACATGCACAGTCAGGGGGAAGATCAAGTCAATGCCAATGCGATTGACACATTGCTACTGCAGCGTCGTGAGGCCAGAGCCTCCAGAAACTGGGCGCTGGCCGACGAAATTCGCGAGAAACTGGCTGCCATGAAAGTGGTGGTGGAAGACACCGCCGACGGCAGCAGCTGGCGCATTGAGCGCTGACAAATCCCACGCTCAAATCATTGCCGAAGACTCGGCACAGGCGTTGATGCGAGGAATTAAAAGTGCAATCAGTGATTGACTGTCCTGGATGCCGTGAGTATTATGCCGACCCTGCATTTGGTTGCAGTTTGTCGGGGTATAGCGCAGTCTGGTAGCGCGCCTGCTTTGGGAGCAGGATGTCGGGAGTTCGAATCTCTCTACCCCGACCAAATCTATAAAGGCAATGTTCTAACAGACAATGGTTCAATGGTGATCGTAGCTCAGTTGGTAGAGCCCCGGACTGTGACTCCGGTTGTCGTGGGTTCGAGCCCCATCGGTCACCCCAATTCCCTTGCCACTGAAGACTTGTTGTCGGTGCTCGGACGATTCCCTGGGGGTATAGCTCAGCTGGATAGAGCAACGGCCTTCTAAGCCGTAGGTCTCAGGTTCGAGTCCTGATGCCCTCACCATAATTCTTCGCTTTAATTCGCAAATTCAATTTCCTCTACCGAATTTTTTCGTCCTGCCCGTTGCGTTCACAACGGGAGGTGAAGAGCATCCCCCTTTTTAAAGATGTTTCTCCGCATATGCCGCCAGTAGCGAACGTGGCACTCCCTGCAACTGCAGGCTGCCGCCGTGGTCGAAATTCTTGAAGCGCTCCGTCAGATAGGTCAGGCCCGAGCTGGTAGGGCTCAGATACGGTGTGTCAATCTGGGCAAGATTGCCGAGGCAGATCACCTTGGATCCAGTGCCCGCGCGAGTGACGATCGTCTTGATCTGATGCGGAGTCAGGTTCTGTGATTCGTCGATCAGAATCAGGCTTTGCTGGAAACTACGCCCGCGAATGTAGTTCAGGGATTTGAACAACAAAGGTACTTTCTCAAGGACATACTCGATGCTGCCGGAGCTGCTGTGATCGTCCCAGTGCAATGCTTCCAGATTGTCCGTGATAGCCCCCAGCCAGGGTTCCATTTTTTCCGCTTCGGTGCCCGGTAGAAAGCCGATGTCCTCATCCAAACCCTGTGTGCTTCGGGTGGCAATGATGCGTCGATAAATCCTCTGCGGTACTGTCATTTCGATGGCGGCAGCGAGGGCCAGAATTGTCTTGCCGGAACCCGCCGCACCCGTCAGGTTCACCAGGTGGATTTCTGGATCGAGCAACAGATTGAGTGCCATTGCCTGATAAGCATCCCTTGGTTTCAATCCCCACGTTTCCCGCTCCATGAGTTTGTTGAGATCCAGGTGACGCAGCACGATTCTGTCTTTGTTGACCTTGACGACTCTTGCGAGGAAACCCGTCCTGTCGTATAGGAACTGATTTGGATAGACATCCTGCTTGATGACATCACGAGAGAGATGATAAAGCGTGCGGCCGTTGCTGTGCTCTGTGTGAACATCATCAATTTCACCCCAGAAACTGTCCTGAAATTCGATATAACCTTTGTTGAGATGCGTAATGTCACTTAACAACTGATCGCTGTGATAGTCCTCGGCCTCTATGCCGCAGCCGCGGGCCTTGAGACGCAGGTTGATGTCCTTGGTGACCAAGACAGCGCGCCTGCCGGGGTGTCGTTGTTTGAGATGGGCGACAGCGTTAAGAATCTTGTTGTCGTTGAGGTGGGTTGGGAGGAGGACTACGTTATCGGGGGTTTCGGTCATCAGAACGGAGAGGTTGCCGCACGGTTTCAATGTCTTGCCGCGCTGGATTGGCACACCTCGCTCGACGGCATCGGGGGACGCTCGTCCGAGCAGATTATCGATCTCCCTGATAGCCTGTCGGCAGTCTGCTGCTACTGCGACCTTGCCGCTCTTCAGTTTGTCGAGTTCTTCAAGCACTGTGATGGGAATGATGACGTGGTGCTCGTCGAAGTTCTTAATTGCGGTGGGGTCGTGAATGAGGACGTTGGTATCGAGGATGTAGAAGATGGGGCTTTCATTTTGCGGCAAAACTTGCGAGGCACTCACGAGTTTAACATCGCCCATAGGGATACACCTTTCTTGAACTACGGTTGTTGGAAGTCATAGTCGAAAATAGCGTGTGTCGATGACTGGAGTGTGACAATCAAAAGTCCTTCAGACAGGAAGGCAACAGCTCAATTTTTCTCTCGGGCAGGCGATTACATCGTCCTGTCCGGAGGGCAGCATCGCCGTATAAGGGATGATGCGATAGTCTCCTGTCACACGACTTCTCGCATCGCGGCGGCGCGCCTTGCTGCCGTCGCTCTTGCGCTTGTCGAAGGTAAACAGGACGTAGTCTTCCGGCAGGTGTTGCAGCAACTCTGAGACAGAATGAAAAGAGAATGACTTACCGTAGGTGATCTCGCAGACAAGCACCGGGCGGGTCTTGTTGAGAGTGTCGCGCAGCCCCTGCAGTGCCGGCTTCTCAAATCCTTCTACATCGACCTTCATGATGTCGATGCAATCAATTTTGTGGCTCGCGAAATAGTCATCACCTTTGACGAGTTGCAGTTCGCCGATGCTCACGTTGCCCTTGCTGGTAGTACTGGCATCGAAGGAGCCAATGCCTTCATTGCGTCCGGTCGGTGCGAAGAATGGCAGGCTGGCGTCCTCGTTGCTCAAACCAACCGGGTGTACGCTGACGCTGCGCAGTTTGTTGGTATTGATCTGCAATTGCAGTCTGTTGCGGACTTTGTCGAAAGGTTCGAAGGAGTGCACGGTACTGCCGTGGGCTGCCATGAACAGAGAGTGTTGTCCGATGTTGGCGCCGACATCGACAAATACGGGCTGCTCCGGGTTGAGGTTAGCCATGGTGTCTCTGAGGAAATACAGCAGCGGTTTTTCAAAGGCCCCATAGTAATAAATGTTGAAATCGATGTTGTTGCTGAGATTACCCTGATAAGAAATACCAAAAAAATCCCGAGTAAACGCAAAATCAGGTGCCTTGCCACTCTTGGACATGCGTTTGTACAGGATGCGTGCAAGGCCTGGGGTAACCCAGCTTTGGCGCCAAAGCAGGTGACAGAATTTGTAGGTGAGGCTCACTGATGGCTTCCCTTGGCTGGAATCGATGGCAATAAAGTACTCAGGAATAGTCTGTGGGCTGCGGTCAGCCTGCTGCGGAAACGTGGTCCACATTCTACCGTGAAAGACCCGCTTGGCAATGCCTCACCTTTATTCGAAAGCATGAGGTAGTGGCTCAATGAAGCAAAAGCCGGGAATATTTTGTGAACCGTATTCCGCTTTCCTGACAAATCTGCGGAGTGCTACGGATAGCATCCTTGGCCAACTCAGGAGAGATTCATCGGTATGACTCCCGGCTCATCACTCTTAAGTGTACTCAGTCGACGATGCTGTCCGCTTGACCTTTTCAAATCACGGGTATCGATTTTCGGATAGTAACGATCCACTTCTAAGAGTACCGATTCCAGCAGATTTTTCATGCTTTGTGGTGACAATGTCCTTGACCGCACCAGTTGCACCATATTCTGCTGCATCTTCACAATCATCGCTCTGGGGTAACGTGATGCGCTGCTGGCAGGCTCGGCAACGCCGGCGGCGACAAGCGCGAGCGTAGTCGGTGTGACGGAAATGGTGCCGGGATTCTTTTTTAGATTATTCAGGAACAGCTTCCTCCAGAACAGGCTGAAAGACCTCTTGCCTGGTTGTGCCCGATATATTTCCGCTATGCTTTCTGCCAGTGCCTGGAAGCGATGACTGGCCCGTGAGGAAGGGAAGCCCAATGTCACCGGAACCTGTCTCTGCACGGAGAGACGTACGTAGTCATCACGAGGGATATAACCAAGATAGTTCAGATCAGTTTGCAGGTAGCGTGTCGCAGCGGAAGACA
Source organism: uncultured Gammaproteobacteria bacterium (assembly GCA_903862645.1). Classification (GTDB taxonomy): domain Bacteria; phylum Pseudomonadota; class Gammaproteobacteria; order Pseudomonadales; family Pseudohongiellaceae; genus UBA5078. The sequence goes on along the minus strand of CAIOZF010000174.1, from coordinate 15,571 downwards.
ACCGTTTATAGAGATCGACGCTGCCGGGATAGTTGTCCACCATGTTGGTCAGGATATGAATTTTAGTTTCGCAATGGCGCTTGCGCATGACCTTCATCAAGGCAAAGGCGTCGGTGAGAGAAGTGGGTTCCGGTGTCACTATCAAAAGGCAGTGTTCAGTGGCTTGCAAAAAGGTTGTTACGTTGTCACTGATACCGGCGGCAGTATCGATTATGAGGTAATCGTACCGATGCTCCAGAATACTCAGCGCATTGAGCAGGATTTTTTGCTGTGCTGCCGTGAGGGAGGCAAATTCCGCGATGCCGGAGGCGGCGGGCACGATACTGATGCCTCCCGGTCCAGCGAGCAGGATTTCCTCTATTTTCCGGCTTCCATCCAGTAACTGTTCCAGTGTGTAATGCGGTCGAAGATTCAGCAGTATGTTGACGTTGGCGAGACTGGTGTCGGCGTCAAATACGCAGACTTTGCTGCCGCGTTGTGCAAGCGCAATTGCCAGATTAACGCTGAGATTGGTTTTGCCGACACCGCCCTTGCCACTGCTGACGGTGATGACGCGTCCGCGTTCCGATAGATTTGTAGTCTCGCTCACTGTCCAGGCCCTGTGTGGCTAATCGTTGCTCGAATCAAGCGATTATCGTGCCATATTCTACACTGCTGCGCGACGTTGCCCGGCGCCATGAGCTTGCGGCTATAATGCAGGAAGTTCTGGCCAGCAGGGTTGGAAGGTCGAGGGTTTTAGCATGATTGGCATTATTGGTGGCACAGGCTTGAGTGAGCCTTCTTTCCTCACGCAGACAGCAATGCGGCAAATCGTTACCCCTTTCAGTGAGCAGAAGGTGCAGATATTTACCGGTCGGCTGCATGGCGTGGAACTCGCCTTCTTGCCGCGTCACGGCAAGGGCCACAGGGTGCCACCGCATCGCATCAACTATAGGGCGAACCTCTGGGCGTTGCACAGTATCGGAGTTCGGTCCGTAATCGGCGTGAATGCGGTGGGGGGGATACATGCGCAGATGGGACCAGGCTGCATCGCGGTGCCGGAGCAACTAATCGATTACAGCTGGGGACGAGAGCACACCTTCTTCGCAGACGGGCTGAACAACGTTACGCACATTGACTTTACCTCCCCTTACGACGAGAGGCTAAGGCGATTGCTGATCGAGAATGCCGGGGCACAACCACTGTGGCCGCATGGCGTCTATGCCTGCACTCAAGGACCTCGGCTGGAAACTGCGGCAGAGGTCGAGCGCCTGCGCCGGGATGGCTGCGACATGATCGGCATGACCGGTATGCCCGAGGCGGCTTTGGCCAGGGAGCTGGGAATTGACTATGCGTGTCTGGCAGTGTCGGTGAACTGGGCGGCCGGTTTGACTCAGGACATCATCACCATGGAGTCCATCGGCGAGGTGTTGCGGACGGGAATGGGGGCGGTACTTGGCGTCATCGAACGTGCTGTCGCGTGCAGTGCAAAGCTTAGAGAGGTGGCGGAGTGACCACCGGTTCCTGACGCAATTCCGGCACGGGTTCTGGTTCGACGACCACGGGCGCCGGGGGTGTGTAGGGCGTGATCTGAACCAGAACTCCCAGTGCCGGATGATCCAGATAGTGCAGCTCCAGTTCACGCATCTCGCGAACTTCTCGTAGCTGGAAGATTCTGTTCACGAAGTATTCCTCGGGTGGCTCAGACGCCGACGCACTGGCGCCGACCAGCACGCCCGGTATTACGGGCAAAGTCCATTCCTCTGTACTGTTATCCTGCGTATTGAAACTGCTGAGCCAGAGGTTGCCGTTGAAGATGAGGCGATCCTCGGCATTATTGAAATAGAAAGTGACGCTACCCTCGAGTTCGCTATGTTCGTTGTATTGACGTCCCCCCGCGATACCGACGGCCGCTGCGGCACTCCGTGGTGTCATCGGCTGGCGCCAGGCGTTATGAAACAGGATGCGATACTGCGCCGACTGATTCAGTGCCCGATTCGTGGCCGTGAGTCGATGTGCCTCAGGGGGTAATGCGAGAAAGCCCTCCCGCGCCAAATCAGGCAGGCGGAAGCTTTCTGCTGGTGCGAAAGGCAGAGGCCCGACAAGGATTGGTGCCGGCAACAATTGGGCGCTGGGCAATGGCGGTGTGAGCGCGCCGGGATTGCTGGCGGTAATACCAGTTTGAGGCGCACTGCGGACAGCAGGGGAAGTCGTTGAAGTGGTGAATGCTGTCGGGTTCAGCACCGTCCAGTCATCCAGCTGCAGATAATCACTGACTCTGCCCAATCGCTGCAGGTTTTCGGGAAATCGGAGGCTCAGCTTGCCAGGTGACCATAGCTCCTGATCAAGAGGGCTGGTCTCATGGGTAAAAACGGTCATCTCAATTTGATACCAGCGTTCTATGGGAGCGTTTGCTGCCGCGGCAGCCAATACGGTTGGTGCCAGCAGCACGCTTCCCGTAGAGAGTGGAGTGGCGAGCAACAGTTGAATGAGGTGACGCTTGATCATGAAAGAGCTGTCATAGGTTGCTGAGTGTATGGGGTCATACCGTCATCTTCAATTGCCCAAGCATGCTGATGATAAATTCAATCCGCTTGTCGCCGGCAGCAGCGTTGTGGGTAAACTGCAACTGTGCCGGTCCCGTCAGTTTATAGACTCGAGGCTGCTGTTGCACCAGCTGGACGATTGAGCGCGGGTCGACACGCGTATTCTGGGAGAAGGAAAGTTTCCCGGTTACAGTGTTTGCATCGATCTTGCTGATGCCCATTTTCTGAGCCTTCAGTCTTAACGACGTCAGTTTGAACAACAGCTTTGTCTGCTCGGCCAGCAGGCCAAAGCGATCTATCATTTCTATCTGCAGTTCGCTGAGTTCGTCGTCGGTCTTGGCGCCAGCGATGCGCTTATACATGATGAGGCGGGTGTGGATATCCGGCAGATAGTCTTCGGGGATCAGTGCTGGAATACGAAGGCTGACCTCGCTGCTGGCATTCTGCAGGGCGGCCTCGATGTTAGGTGTGCGGCCCTCGCGTATCGCCTTGACAGCTTCCTCCAGCATTTCGGTATAGAGCGTGAAGCCGATTCGCTGCATGTGCCCCGTCTGTACTTCACCAAGAAATTCTCCCGCACCGCGAATCTCCAAGTCATGACTCGCAAGCGTGAAACCGGCTCCGAGGGTGCTGGCGGCACTGATGGCCTCGATGCGCTTGATGGCATCAGGAGTCATATTGTTCTTGTTAGGTGTGAGCAGGTAGGCATAGGCCTGGTGATGCGAGCGACCAACCCGACCGCGCAGCTGATGCAGCTGTGCCAGGCCCAGTTTGTCGGCGCGATCCATGATGATAGTGTTCGCGCTGGGGATGTCGATACCAGTCTCGATGATCGTCGAGCACACCAGGATGTTGTAACGCTTGTGATAGAAGTCGGCCATGATCTGTTCGAGATCGCGCTCGGGCAATTGCCCGTGAGCGACGCAGACGCGCGCCTCGGGAATCAACTCTTGCAGATGTTGGGCAGTCTTCTCGATGGTCTTGACCTCGTTGTGCAGGTAGAACACCTGGCCGCCACGCAGCAGCTCACGCAGCACGGCTTCCTTGATCAGGCTGTCCTGGCTTTCACGAATGAAGGTCTTGACGGAAAGGCGTTTCGCTGGAGGTGTGACAATCAAGGACAGATCCCGCACGCCCGACATGGCCATATTGAGTGTGCGAGGAATCGGTGTGGCGGTTAACGTCAGGATGTCCACATCGGCACGCAGCGCCTTCAGTTTTTCCTTCTGCTGCACGCCGAAGCGGTGCTCCTCGTCAATGATCAACAGCCCCAAATCCTTATAGTGGATGCTGTCCTGCAAGAGCTTGTGGGTGCCGACAATGATGTCGACCTTGCCATTGCGAATGCGCTCCAGGGTGTCCTGCACTTGTTTGGTAGAGCGGAAGCGGGAGATCAGATCGACGCTCACCGGCCATTCGGCGAAACGGTCCTTGAAGCTTTCGTAATGCTGCTGGGCTAGCAAGGTGGTCGGAACGAGTATTGCCACCTGCTTATTGTTCTGGACGGCGATAAATGCTGCGCGCATCGCCACTTCAGTTTTGCCGAACCCCACGTCGCCACATACCAGACGATCCATGGCGCGTTTTGAACTCATGTCACGCATTACGGCAGTGATGGCGTCCTGCTGGTCAGGAGTTTCCTCGAAGGGAAAGCCCGCCGCGAAATTGTCGTAATCGATATCGGTGCAGCGATACTGGAATCCCTGGCGGGCTTCGCGGCGGGCGTAGATGTCGAGCAGTTCTACGGCAACATCGCGAATCTGTTCGGCAGCCTTGTTCTTGGCCTTTTGCCATTGGTCATTGCCGAGCTGGTTGAGCGGGGCCAAGTCCGGTTCGCTGCCGCCATAACGGCTGATCAGGTGCAGTGAATACACGGGGACATAGAGCTTGGCGCTCTTGGCATACTCCAGCGTCAGGAACTCAGTCTCCTGATCCTCAATGGTAAGGGTCTGCAGTCCCCGATAACGGCCTACGCCGTGTTCGATGTGCACTACCGCTGCGCCAATGTGCAGCTCGTTGAGATTGCGGATCAGGAATTCGGTGTTGTCCTGGGTTCTTCTACGTCGGCGCCGCTGGGCGACTCGTTGTCCAAACAGCTGCGTCTCGGTGACCAGCAGCCGTGAGGGCTGTTGCAGCCAGAGGCCCTGATCCAGCGGCGCGACCGTGATGGTGAAGGGATGTTGGCTTTGAAGAAATGCTTCCCAGGAATCCACTGTGACGGGACTGATGTTGATGGTCTTGAGCAGCTCCAGCATGTTCTCGCGGCGGCCTGCTGACTCAGCGCAGAACAGGGCACGACTCTGGGGATACTCCATCAGCAGTGTTTGCAAAGTCTGCAGCGGATTGTGCTGCACGCCTGTATTGAGCTGGGGTGGCGGCAGAACATCAACCTCTACTGTGCGTCCTCCAGCATTGTGTGTTTGCAATTCGATACCGGGATAGTGACGCAGGCCAGCGAAAGCTTCGTCCGGACTCAGGAACAATTCGGATGGCTTGACGATGGGGCGTTGACGGTCGTGATTGCGGTCCTCAAAGCGGGACTTGATGTCATTCCAGAAGCGCAGCCCGGAAGCCTCCAGATCACCGCTGCGCAGCACCAGCGTGTGTTTGGGCAAGTAATCGAAAACGCTCTGTAACTCCTCGAAGAACAAGGGCAGGTAATACTCAATGCCAGCGGAGTGCAGACCTTGACTGATGTCCTGATAGACACTGCACTGGCGCAGGTCTACGTCAAAGCGGTTACGGAAATTGCTGCGGAAGAGGCTTATCCCAGCCTCAGTCATCGGATATTCCTTGCCGGGCAGCAACTGAATATTGAGCACCTTGTCCAGCGAGCGCTGAGTCTCTGGATCGAAAGTACGCAGGCTCTCGATCTCATCATCGAACAGGTCGATTCGGAAAGGCACATCACTGCCCATTGGAAATACATCCATGATCGAGCCGCGCACCGCAAATTCGCCGTGTTCGTGAACTGAATCCACACACTGATATCCAGCTGCCAGGAGATTGGCGCGCATGACATCAGGCTTGAAGCGGACCCCGACTTTCAATACCAGACTGTTACCTGCCACGTACTCACGCGGTGTGAGTCGGTGCATGAGGCTGGTCATCGGCATGATCAGAATGCCGCGAGTGAGCAGCGGCAGATGATAGAGAGTGTTGAGGCGATCCGACACAATGTCCTGGTGCGCCGAAAAATTATCGTAAGGCAGCGTCTCCCAGTCCGGCAAGGTGTAGACGGGTAGGGCGTTGCGCTCCGGACAAAAGAAACCCAGCTCCCGTCTTACCAGTTCGGCTTCTTCGGTGTTCGCGGTAATCAGCATCACCACGCCAGGATGCGTCTTTGCGATGTTGGCCACGGCCAGGCTCAGGCTGCTGCCCTGCAGACCAGACCAGCGGCGCAGGTCGCCTTGTTCCTGTGGAAGTGTAGGAGTGAAAATATCAATTTTTTGCATGAGGCCGCTGACCGGAACTTTTGAGGGCGTGAATTCTGGCATAAAACCAGGAATCTTGTCAGAGCAAAAGTAGCGGTTATCCCGCGGTATGCAGTTGTTTCCGGCCGCGCGATAGCCCGTGCCGGGTTGCACAGTCTGGGCATTCCAAAGATAATACAGGCCTCTTTCAACAACCGTAATTCTGAAGGTACTGCAAGTGACTCGACCCAGTTTGGATGACTACTTTGGCGATTGGAAACAGCGTGAGGCACTTGCTCAAGAGATGATTCCGGTCGTCGGCCGGCTTTACAGCGAGCGCAATGTCGGTATTTTTATCTACGGACGTGCCCTGCATAACCGCTCTGTCGCCAACATCATGAAGTCCCACCGTTTCGTGCGTCAGGTGGAGCGCAACGAGATGTCGGAGTTTGAGACGCATCCTGTGCTGATGGCGCTGTCCCAGCTGGACATTGCGCATGTACACATCGACCTGGGTAAACTCACCGTGAAGTTCATGGTGCAGCAGGCGGAGCTGGATGATCAAGCATTGACCGTGGAGGCTTTCGTTGCCAATGAACTCGGTTATCTGATTGGTGACAAGACCAAGCCAATCGATAAACCGCAAGATGTCGTCCTGTATGGTTTTGGCCGCATAGGACGACTGATCGCCAGACTGCTGGTAGAGCGCACCAGTACGGGCGAAGTGATCCGATTGCGCGCAATCGTTGTCCGTCCTGGCAAGGAAGGGGATTTGGAGAAACGTGCCAGCCTGCTTACCTCTGATTCTGTGCACGGCGCATTCCAGGGAACCGTGCGCATCGACCAGGAAAATCAGTGCCTGATCGCCAACGGTAACGTTATCAAAGTGATTTATGCCAATCGTCCGGACGAGATTGACTACACGAGTTATGGCATCAACGACGCACTGATCATCGATAACACGGGTAACTGGCGGGATGAGGCCGGGCTTTCTCAGCACCTTAAATGCAGGGGTGCCAGCAAAGTAGTGTTGACTGCACCAGGCAAGAGCCCTTTGAAGAATATTGTCTTTGGTATCAATCACGACCAGATCATGGAAGAAGACAAGATAATTACGGCGGCATCCTGCACCACCAATGCCATTGCTCCTGTCCTGAAAGTCCTCAATGACAAGTATGGCATCGAGCACGGACATGTTGAAACCGTGCATGCCTATACTAACGACCAGAACCTGATCGACAACTATCACACCGGTAATCGCCGGGGCCGCAGCGCGGCGCTCAACATGGTGTTGACAGAGACTGGGGCGGCCAAGGCAGTGGTGAAGGCCGTGCCGGAGCTGGAAGGCAAGTTGACCGGCAATGCCGTGCGTGTGCCAATTCCGAATGTGTCGATGGCCATTTTGAGCCTGCATCTGACCAAGCCGACCTCAAAGGAGGAACTCAACGAGTTCCTGCGCCTGATCGCGCTGCACTCTAATTTGCAAAACCAAATTAGTTACACCCAGGATCCCGATGCGGTATCGAGCGATTTCGTTGGCTCCCGCGAAGCTGCCATCGTTGATTCGACGGCAACCATCGTGCAGGGCAACAACTGCGTTTTGTATCTCTGGTATGACAATGAATTCGGCTACTGCAACCAGGTTGTGCGTATGGTTTACAAGATGGCCGGAGTGAATTATCGCGTTTATCCGATAGCGGAATAAATGACGAAATCAACCCGATTTACTATGCAAAACCGATAGCGAATCGGGCCCTTTATCACTACAATACTTCGCGCTCCTGCTACCGGTTCGCGACAAATCACTCGTTACCACCCAAGCCGGAAAGATTTTTAGTAATTTCTCAGTCGCCAGAGCTTCAAGGTGGCCAAAAACCCGTTGTTTAGAGTGCTTGCTATGCTAAGTGGTTCTAAGACTATCCAGTAAATATTTAGGCTTGGTGAATGATTAAAATAACCCGTGGTTTGGATATCCCCATTGATGGTGCCCCTGCTCAGCAGATCGAGGTCGGCCGGCGGGTTGACACTGTCGCATTGCTCGGTCGTGATTATGTCGGGATGAAACCGACAATGGCGGTAAACGAGGGAGATCGCGTCAGGCTTGGTCAGCCACTGTTTGAAGACAAGAAGACACCCGGGGTGATTTTTACCTCCCCTGGAACCGGAGTAGTCAAACAGATCAACCGGGGCGAAAAGAGGGTCTTTCAATCGATCGTGATCGCACTTGATGACTCTGATACAGATCAAATCAGTTTTGCGCTCTACGAACCCTCAGAACTTGATAGTCTGGATCGCGCCAAGATAGTTGAAAATCTTTTGAACTCAGGCCTGTGGACAGCGTTGCGATCGCGCCCCTTCAGCAAAGTCCCAGCCCCTTCAGCAATTCCCCACTCAATTTTTGTCAATGCCATTGATACCGATCCACTGGCGGCCAATCCCGAACTTATTGCTCGCGAACATGCTGATGACTTTATCACTGGTATTAATCTGCTGGCGCGTCTTACACCAGGCAAGCTCTTTCTGTGTCGTGGTCCAGGTAGCTTCGACGGTATCGAGAAGCAGCAAATTGCCGCGAATGTCAGCGTAGAGACCTTTGCGGGTCCGCATCCTGCCGGCCTGACTGGCACTCATATTCATTTCCTCGATCCGGTCAGCCTCAGAAAGCAGGTCTGGTCGATCAACTATCAGGACGTTATTGCCGTAGGCAAACTCTTTACCACTGGCAATCTGAGTGTAGAGAGGGTGGTCGTTCTGGCTGGCCCTCAGGTGACAAAGCCGCGTTTGATTCGCACCCGACTCGGTGCCGACCTGCAGGTGCTGACTGCCGGTGAGTTGAAAAACGGGGAGAATCGTGTCATTACCGGCTCCATCCTGTCTGGATGCGCAGCGGTTGGCGTCGAGAGTTACCTGGGGCGCTACCATCTGCAGGTATCCGTATTAAGGGAGGGGCGTGAACGCGAACTCCTGGGCTATCTCTCTCCCGGTACCGAACGCCACTCTGTACTTGGTATCTACATTTCAAGCTTTCTCAAAGGCCGCAAACTGCCTTTTACCACGACCACTAATGGCAGCCCCCGAGCCATGGTCCCGGTGGGCAGCTACGAGCGAGTCATGCCATTGGATATTCTACCGACACAACTGTTGCGGGCGTTGATAGTGGGTGACATAGAAGTGGTGCAGAGCCTCGGCGGCCTGGAACTGGAAGAAGAGGATCTGGCGCTGTGTACTTACGTGTGTCCGGGCAAATACGAATATGGTCCGATTTTACGGGATAACCTCACCCGCATTGAAAAAGAGAGCTAACGGATTCAGACGCTATGGGTTTGCGCAATATACTAGATGACATGGCACCTCAGTTTGCCAAAGGCGGCCGTTACGAGAAGTGGTACGCGTTGTATGAGGCGGTAGATACTTTTTTCTATAGCCCCGGCCAGGTGACGGTATCCGGATCTCACGTGCGCGACGGCGTGGATCTCAAACGCATCATGATCACGGTCTGGCTAGCGGCCTTTCCTGCCATGCTTTATGGCATGTACAACGTTGGCTACCAAGCCACTTCGGCTATGGCTAATCTGGGGCTCACTAGCACCGGTGACTGGCACGCGTTCTGGATAGAGCTGTTCTCTTCCTATAACCCTGCCAGTGTCTGGGATTGCTTCTGGTACGGTGCCGTTTATTACATTCCTATCTATGCGGCGGTCTTCATCGTCGGCGGCTTCTGGGAAGTACTGTTTGCGACTGTCAGAAAGCATGAGATCAATGAAGGTTTTTTCGTGACCTCAATCCTGTTTTCCCTGATCGTACCGCCGGATCTCCCGCTCTGGCAGGCAGCTCTTGGTATTACTTTTGGTGTTGTCGTCGCCAAGGAATTGTTTGGTGGTACCGGCAAGAACTTTCTCAACCCTGCGCTGGCTGGTCGTGCCTTCCTCTTTTTTGCCTATGCGCCCCAGATGTCCGGTGATGCCGCATGGACAGCAGTCGACGGTTTCAGTGGTGCGACGACACTGGGCCAGTTGGCTTCTCAAGGACTACCCGCCGTGTCAATGGCAACCGGGCAGGAATTGACCTGGCTGGACGCCTTTATTGGACGCGAGCAGGGTTCGATCGGCGAGACCTCGACACTGGCTATCCTGTTCGGCGCCACTATCCTGTTGGTCACGAAGATCGCGTCCTGGCGCGTCATGCTAGGGGTTTTCCTCGGGATGGTGGGTTTCTCGACTTTCTTGAACGTCATCGGTTCGGACACCAATCAGCTGTTTGCCCTTCCTTGGTACTGGCATTTTGTCCTTGGTGGTTTTGCCTTCGGCATGGTGTTCATGGCGACCGACCCCGTGTCTTCGGCGATGACCAATACGGGAAAATGGATATACGGAGCCATGATTGGGTTCATGGCTGTCATGATCCGGGTGATGAACCCGGCCTATCCGGAAGGCATGATGCTGGCGATTCTGTTTGCCAACCTGTTTGCACCACTGATCGATAACATGGTGGTGCGTGCCAATATCAAACGGAGGGTTGCACGCAATGGCGTTTAATAAAGACAGTGTCAGCGGTACCATCAAGGTTGCACTGATTGTCTGTGTGGTCTGCTCGATCTTCATTTCCAGTGCAGCCGTTATTCTCAAACCCTTTCAGGTCGAGAACAAGATTCTCGATCGCAACATGAACATTCTCATCGCTGCCGGTATGTACGATCCTGCCTTGAACAGTCAGGCAGAAATCAGCAGCTTGTTTGCCGCATTCACTCCCAGAGTCGTCGACCTGAATTCCGGCAGTTTCATGACTGACGAACAATTGAGCGAGCTTGGCATCGATGTGCAAAGTTATGACGACAGAGCAGTGCTGAGTGACCCGGATTATTCCGACGCACTGCCCGAAGAAGATGATATTGCGGATCTCAAGCGCCGCGTTAGATATGCCACGGTCTATCTGGTCGAGGCAGCCGACGGCTCTCTGCAAAACATCGTGCTGCCAGTCAGCGGCTATGGATTGTGGGGCACCATGTACGGTTACCTAGCGCTGGAAGGGGATGGCAACACCGTTACGGGCATTGGTTTCTATGATCACAAGGAAACCCCGGGGCTCGGTGGTGAGATCACTAATCCGCGCTGGAAAGCCTTGTGGCCTGGCAAGCAGATATTCGATGCCAATAGTGAGGTGGCCCTGAGAGTCGTGAAAGGTAATGGTTCGGGTGTGTACGAGATTGATGGTCTGGCAGGTGCATCCCTGACCACTCGCGGTGTCGGTAATCTGATCCAGTTTTGGATGGGGCCGAACGGCTTCGGTCCATTCCTCGCAAACGTGAAGCAAGGTTGATAAGGCGGAAGTAACATGTCATCAGCAATCAATGCAGTACTGACCAGGCCAATAATCGCCGAGAATCCGATTACCATGCAGATTCTCGGTATCTGCTCTTCGCTTGCCGTGACGACGAGTCTCAATGTGGCCGTCGTGATGTGTGTGGCGCTGACCGTCGTGACGGGGTTCTCGAACTTCTTCATCTCGCTGGTACGCAACTACATGCCCAGCAGTATTCGTATCATCATTCAGATGGCGATCATCTCGGCATTGGTGATTGCGGTGGACCAACTCCTGCAAGCATTCGCATATGAAATAAGCAAGCAGCTCAGCGTGTTTGTGGGTTTGATCATCACCAACTGTATCGTGATGGGGCGAGCCGAGGCCTTTGCGATGAAGAATCCACCGGTGATCAGTTTCATGGACGGGATAGGCAATGGCCTGGGTTACAGCATCATTCTGCTCCTGCTTGCTACTATCCGGGAGTTGTTTGGTTCAGGCAGTCTGTTCGGGATGGAGATTCTGCCACTGGTAGCCAACGGTGGCTGGTATGAACCCAATGGCCTGATGCTAATCGCCCCCAGTGCATTCTTCATTATCGGTTTTCTGATCTGGATCGTGCGTACCAAGCGCACCGAACAGATGGAGAAGAGCGAGTTCCGCATGGCGGCACACACTGTTCAAGAGGCAGCACACTAGATGGAACACTATCTCAGTTTGTTGGTGCGTGCCATATTCGTTGAGAACATGGCACTGCAGATGTTCCTCGGCATGTGTACATTCATCGCTGTCTCCAAGAAGATCGAAACAGCAGTGGGGCTTGGGATTGCCGTGACCGCCGTGCAGGTCATCACAGTGCCATTGAATAATCTGGTCTATCAATACCTGTTGAAGGCCGGGGCGCTGACTTGGCTGGGTTTCCCTGAGCTGGACCTGAGCTTCCTGGGTTTTATCTGTTACATCGGGATCATCGCAGCCGTTGTGCAGGTGATGGAGATGTTCATGGACAAGTACATGCACGCACTCTATAACGCACTGGGCGTGTTCTTGCCTCTGATTGCGGTGAACTGCGCCATCATGGGTGGCTCCTTGTTCATGGTGGAGCGCAGCTATAATTTTCCTGAGAGTGTCGTATACGGCATCGGATCAGGTTTCGGCTGGGCACTGGCAATCGCGACAATGGCTGGCATTCGTGAAAAGTTGAAGTATAGCGATGTGCCTCTGGGTCTGCGGGGCATGGGGATCACCTTTATTACGACCGGCCTGATGTCATTGGGTTTCATGTCATTCAGTGGTTTGTCTCTGTAGCAGCGGGTTTCTACACATGATTGATATAACAGCAATAGTTGCCGGCGTTGCGATGTTCACCGTGGTGGTGATGTTTTTCGTTGTACTCATCCTTGTGGCCAGAGCAAAGTTGGTCAGCACCGGCAAGGTGCGTATTGAGATCAATGGCGATAGGGCGAAGTCCATCGAGGTGCCCTCGGGCGGTAAGCTGCTGACAACTCTGGCAGATGCTGGCATTTACCTTTCTTCCGCTTGTGGTGGTGGGGGTACCTGTGCCCAGTGTCGCTGCAAGGTGCTCGATGGCGGCGGCTCGATGTTGCCGACCGAACAGGGTCATTTCACGCTGGGCGAGGCTAAGGCGCACTGGCGTCTGTCCTGTCAGGTTGCCGTCAAGCAAGATATGAAGATTGAGGTTTCGCCGGAGTTCTTCGGCGTGAAGCAGTGGGAATGCACGGTAGTGTCGAACGACAACGTGGCGACCTTCATCAAGGAGCTGGTCCTGGCAATTCCCGATGGTGACAGCGTCGACTTCCGTGCAGGTGGCTACGTGCAGTTGGAAGTGCCTCCTCATGAGGTGCAGTACAAGAATTTTGCAATCGCAGATAAATACCGCGGCGACTGGGAAAAATTCGGCCTGCTGAATCATGTCTCCAAGTGTGACAAGACCACGATCCGTGCCTATTCGATGGCAAACTACCCTGACGAAAAGGGCGTCATCAAATTCAATATCCGTATTGCCACCCCGCCGCCCAAGTCCAACTTCCCTCCAGGCGTGATGTCATCCTATGTTTTTAATCTGAAGCCTGGTGACAAGATCAAAGTATTTGGCCCCTTCGGAGAGTTCTTTGCCAAAGATACCGATGCTGAGATGGTCTTCATCGGGGGCGGTGCTGGTATGGCGCCGATGCGCTCGCACCTCTTCGATCAGTTGCGTCGCATCAACACCAAGCGCAAGATTACTTTCTGGTACGGTGCGCGCAGCCTGAAAGAGATGTTCTACGTGGAAGACTACAACATGCTGGCCGCCGAGAATGAGAATTTCACCTGGCATGTGGCGTTGTCGGATCCTCAGCCAGAGGATAACTGGACTGGCATGACGGGTTTCATCCACAACGTCGCCTTTCAACACTATCTCAAGGATCATCCGGCGCCGGAAGACTGTGAGTACTACATGTGCGGTCCGCCCATGATGAATGCTGCTGTGATCAAGATGCTGAAGGGCCTGGGTGTTGAAGATGAAAATATTGCCCTGGACGAATTCTCTTGAGATGACTGAAACTCTGTGGCGTCACCGAATCACCATCGCGGTTGTTGCTCTGTTGGCCCTGGCGGTACTGCTGTATTCCCCTAGGGTTGCTGAGATTCATGAATTGGGTGGTGCCACGATGGGCACCACCTACAGCATCAAGATTGTCGATATGCCGACGGATCATCTTGCGGCCGAGGATCTGGCCCAAGCTGTCGCAGCTCTCTTGAAGCGCATTGATCAAGAACAGATGTCAACCTATGTGCCAGAGTCAGAACTATCCCGCCTGAATCTTGCCCCTGTCCAGACTCCAATCGTTATTTCCAAAGAAATGCTCGACGTCTTGACGATGGCCATTGAAATCAGCGAACTCACTGCGGGGGCGTTTGATGTCACTGTCGGACCGCTGGTCAATCGTTGGGGATTCGGTCCGCCGGTGCAGGCGGCACGTCCAGACTATGCGCAGGTTCCCGACCAGGCCGAAATCGCCCTGCTTTTAGAACGTGTGGGGTATCACCACCTTACGCTGGACCGCGAGCACTCTACTCTACTCAAGTCAGCCGATGTCTATATCGACCTTAGTGGTATCGCCAAAGGATATGCAGTCGACAAGGTGGCCGAGTATTTCGACCAGCTTGGCATTGCCAGCTATTTCATTGAGATCGGTGGTGAGCTGCGCATCAAGGGACACAAACCCGGAGGTCAGACCTGGGTGCCCGCAATCGAGAAACCGGTGGACACTGCTCCACAGGTGCACAATATCTTCTACAACAATGGCGAATCCATCGCTGTGGCGGGCTCGGGTGACTATCGGAACTATTTTGAGGCCGACGGCGTACACTACTCTCATGAAATCGATCCTGCCACTGGCAGACCGATTGCTCACAATCTGGCGGGTGTCTATGTCATCGACTCACTTGCCGCACGCGCCGATGCTATGGCGACCGCCTATATGGTGCTCGGAGCGGAGAAGGGATTTGAATTGGCGCAGCTGATAGATCAGGCAGTCTATTTTGTCACCAAGCGCGCAGATGGCAATGGATTCGATGATCGTTATACCCGGAAGTTTGAGAGTTACCTGCAAGCTAAGTGAGGCATGTGATGGCGACAGTCATAGCGAGTTTTTTCGTGCTGGTGCTGGTGGTAGCAGGAATGGCTATTGGCGTCATATTTGGCCGCAAGCCTCTCAAGGGTTCCTGCGGAGGTATAAGCAACGGGAGTGCTGATACAAGCTGCAGCCTGTGTGGTGGTAACGCCAACAAGTGTGAAGAGAAAGGGTTATCGTGAAGTACGTGGACGGCATGCAGCCGATACACTACGACATAGTCGTGATTGGCAGTGGGCCGGCCGGGGAATCGGCGGCTATGAACTCGACCAAGAAGGGCAGACGGGTTGCCCTAATTTGCGATCGTGAGCAGGTCGGTGGCAACTGCGCTCACGTCGGGACAATTCCCTCCAAGGCTTTGCGTCATTGCGTCAAACAGGTTATGCAGTTCAACAGTGATCCGTTTCTGCGCGAATTCGCCACCCTGCGTAAGCCCAGTTTCCCGCAGATCATGAGGCATGCCGCCCGTATCATTGATGAGCAGGTGCACCTGCACAGCGGTTATTACGAAAAAAACGGCATCGAAATAGTGCAGGGAACTGCGTCCTTCATTGATAAGCACACCATTCGTTTGGGCGACAAGGGGCCGGTGCTGACAGCCGATCACTTCATCATTGCGACGGGGTCAAGACCTTACCGGCCGGCGAGCGTCGACTTCTCCCACCCCCGCATTTTTGACAGCGACACCATCCTGCGG